>JABDLQ010000351.1 GCA_013002925.1 Gammaproteobacteria bacterium
CGTCACTGTGGGCATTGAAAAACAGTTCAAGGGAGGTTATCTCATGGGCTGGGATCCCAGCCCATGAGATAACCTCCCTTGAACTGTTTTTCAATGCCCACAGTGACGCCGGCTCGCAATTGTGCTGAAACGTCCAGTGAGTGACCCAGTTCCAGCGATGAATGCAACAGCGCAAAGCCAACAGGCAGGGGAGGGAGCGGGAAGCACAGCTCGCCCAGGCTGATATCGTTCAAATTTAGTGCGCTGATATTCGCATCGGCGGTGATTTGCACCGCCAGACTCAGGTCACTTTCAATGCTGGCCCGTACCTCCACGCCCTCCGGATGCAGGCGCACGTTCATTTTTGGTTTTAAGGCGTATCCCTGTACCTGGCCATTGACGCGCAAATCTCCTAATTGCAGATTGTTGATCCGCAGGGGTTGTACGTCTTTTTCAAGATTTTGTGGGTTGTCGGCTCCGGGCTGTGCATCCAGAGGCTGCTCCGTGGTCGCGTTCGGCACGATAAAACGTGTCTGTGCAACCGGTTGATCCAGGTACGCGGTCTCACCGGAACAAAACGTCCCGCGCTCTATGGCACCCTGAATATCCCAGGTGCGTGCGTTGAGCGTTTCGAGTACCACCAGATCGGTGTCCGCATGATTGCTCGCGCATTCGGCGTCGGTCAGCATACCCGCCACGCTGAACGCCACTTTCTTTAGCCTGCCGTGGCGTAAGCCGGCGGGAAACTGCAAGCCGGACATCATGCCCACCTGGTCCACCGGTCCGCTGGCGCCATTTTCGTACACGTAGTATTGCTGACCCGGGTATGGTGTACCAAAACAATAGTTGAGATCACCCAGTCCCGAACCTTCTTCAAATATCCAACGCAGGTTGGCCAGCCCGGTAGCATCCTGGAAAACGTTTGAAGAATCGAAGACGTGATAAATATCAAGATCAATCTCAACATCTCCTGCGTATTCCAGATCAGCGGTGTCCATCCAGGCGAACGCATAAACATCTGGTTTGAGCACCAGGGTTTCATCGCCCGTCACGATCATGGGCAGGGTGCCATCATTGAGTTCTGCTAACAGCGCATCGCGCTGGTCCGGAGGTACGCGCACGACCAGGTTTCCACCCGAACTGATCGATGAGACACTTGCCAGTGGTGACACGAGGCCGAAGTTAAACGCCTGGTAGTAGCTTTCATCCGTGTCTACATCCAGCGTCGTGACGGTGAAATCCGGTGCGGCGGTCGTGTTATTCAGTTCTGCTGTGTCCGTGTTTTGTATATCGGCCGAGATCGCCAGTTCGACCAGGTGGACAGAAATACTGGTTTCAGTGACAAGCTGAAAATTGCTGACTACAAACTCATCAGCATAATTATAACTATCGCAACTGGCCCACGCCGGGATAGCGGTGAGCACCGCAATAGTGCAGTGTGCAATCCACAACGCAGTGCTGAGTGTTTTATTATTATTCATGTTGCTCACGAGCCAGTCTCCTGTTTTTTCCTGAAGCCGCCAGGAATTTAAAGTGGGGTGTGATACCGGGACAGTTGCGCAACCGGGATTGAGCGCATGCTGGTCCGTGACGGTAAGACAAATTGAAAGCGCGCCTGAATACCTGCCCCCAAAGGTAAACTTGCTTAGAAGGTGTGTAGCGAAGCACCAGAGTGCTTATTATTTGGTGTCGTGGATTTAATATGCCATGCGCTTGAGGGCTGGTCAAAACGGCATGCTTCCAAAGCTTTAGAGAAATTCTGGACCTTAATGCACCTGGCTGCGGCAGTGAACACAGCGACAGCACCACAATTGGGCAATCAGGGCACAGAGGACAACTGGTGATCGTGGCGGCCGCCTCGAACCCGGCGTATTACGTTAAATGCAAATGACGGATAGCCGCGCAAACGTGTGCCAGTGGTTACCCAACGGGGCAGCGTACCCTAACGGCAACTGATCGAAGCACGCAGTGACGTCTTATATTGACGTGCTGATAGCGGCCAGTCGGGTATTGCCCTTATGTCGAATGGCGGTACGACGGCGCAAAGCAACGCAAAAAACGGGCGCAAGATTCACTGACTACGCATGCAGATTTCGCTGCCGCCACACCGCGAGTAGCAACAGAAAAAATCCCGGGAGCACGAAATGAGGCTCTGATACACTAACCACAGGTAAAGGTTGAGTAAAAAAATTGTCGTCGAATACAGGCAGCAGGTCAGTGCCAAATAACGTGAAGGGTTGCGACCCGGGAGCACCGGGGCCCAGCCAGTCGAAAACGATCGTAAAGTCGCTGAGCAGATCACCCGGGTTTACCGGTGCAGCCAATGCGACACCATTGAATATGCCGGGCTGGTCATCCGCGGGTCCGGGGAAAAACGGATCCGGTGGGGCCACAGACACATCCCAGTCTGCCGGGCCGGCATAAACGGCCGGATCCACTTCGAAGCCTGTCGGGCCGCTGATCAGATCAAAGCTGTACAGATCGATATCAAAGAAGATCGAGAATAGATCAATCGGACCGGCCGTATCGTTACCAACGTGATACGTATATTGCCAGGTGGTGCCACCCAGGTTCTCAACTTCATAGAAGATGGGAGATGCCCATGTCATTTGTGTCGCGGTCATCAGCGCACAAAGAGCTGCAATTTTAAATTTGTTCATTAAGCTTTTCCTGAGTAGTCTGTTGCTTATTCATTATGATTTTCATCTTACCTGCATTTGTGTATTCCTGACACCAGGTCGTACCTTAGCAATGTTAATCCTCACCTTGTTTGTTACCTGATGGATTGCATGTAATTATTTTTTTCGCACAGCGCATTATTTAGAAAATAAACTTCTTTATTTCATATTTCAGGCCGCCGGAATCGAACGATCCTCCATCACTATCCGGATCTCCATCTGCGCCCAGTTTCTCCAGAATTTTCAGAGCGGCACTGATGGTTACTTCTGTCTTTTTGGAGGCTCCTGATATCAGGCCAAAGGGATCGGTCAGCGAGGTTTTGGCAACAACCTCGGTTCCGATCTGAGCCAGTACGATTCCGCAACCGGTCACGTCGGCCATGGGAATAAATCCTTCGGCGCTTACGTCCACACCCTTGGACGATGCCTCAATCGCTACCTTGCCTTTAGAGGTTTCGAAAGAAAGTGTGCCCGAGAAAGCAAACTTGAATTTGTCATCGACAATATTGGGGTTGAACCCGATCACAAGATTATCGTTCTTGAGCTTGATCTCCTGTTCAAACTGAACGTCGAGCTTGCCGGCCAGCAGGTTGTAGGCGGTCGTTGCAATTTGAAGTATTGTTGTGCCGGCTTCGATAGTGTTGATAGTGGACTGGGCGGTACACAATGCTTTTGCGGCCGGTGCACCTTGCGCAGACAGGCGAACGATGCCCTGAATCACCTGTGTGATCGAGATTTCCGGCAAGGTGATCTGTCCGGACGGATCCAGATTGTTGACAGGATCATTACCAACATACTGATAGCCGCTCAATGATAGCGGTCGTGAGATATCACCTTCGAACGGATCTCTGGATAGAAACACCCCGGTTGCCGGATCGTAATAGCGCGCTCGCAGGTAGTAGTTTCCTGTTTCCAGGTCAAGTTGTTCACCGGCATAAAGAATGGCGTTACTACTGCTTCCGTCCTGGTCAGTCAAACGCCCAAAGTCACCATACGTGTAATCGTCGGTTTCCAGCCCTGATGCATCGCTGAGTATCTGGGTGCTGCCGTGGGCATCCGTATGGAAAAAATCGGTAGTGCCCGTGTCGACAGCAAGTAAATCGTTACCATAGCTGTAGGTTGCCTCGAGCGTATCGCTGCCATCGCGCTCCTCGAGCACCTGCGTAAAACCAGTAGGGTTCCCGGGGTCGTTGAGATACTTCGACGTATCGCCACTGACTGTTTTTGCAACGCGATCATCGTCAACGCTGTATGCGTAACTCACCGTCACTCCGTCGGCATTGACGGCCGCGAGGCGATTTTGTGAATTCCAGCTATAGGAGGTTGATGACCCGGGCCCTGTTTGAGCTGTGCGGTTACCGTTGGCGTCGTAGGTAAACGTCATATCGTTAGCTGTTAACAATCGATCGTTGCTGTCGTACGTATAGTTGGTAATCACACCATCGAGATTCCGTGCCAGGCGATTACCCACGGCATCGTAGGCGTAGTTGGTGTTGCGCGGATTAGTGCCGGTGCGCTGGGAGTCTACCAGGCGGTTGAGATCATCATAAATATAACTAACGACTGAGCCATCAGCTTCAGTGATCGACTCGCGCTGTCCGTTGGCATAAAACGTGTAGGTAAAGCCATCGATGATTGCCGCTGCGGGGTCTGTGTGAACCACACTTGCAATACGATTGCGACTATCCAGGCTGTGCGCGGTGCTGGAGCCGTTTGGCCGGGTGATTGACACCTGGTTGCCGTTCGGGTCATAGCCATAGAGTGTAGCGCCGGAGTTATCGGACACCTGCACACGCCGGTTCAGCCCATCATATGTATACGATGTCGCCTGAGCAGGACCGGTCAGGGTAATCAGGTTTCCATTTAGATCGTACGCATAGCTTAGTTCATTGGCGTTGTGATCGGTAATGCCCGTTATGCGATCTCGCGCATCATAGCTGGTTGTGGTTACGCCGATAGCACTGGTTGCCGTGATCCGCTGACCCGTCAACGACCAGGTAAACGTGTCCATGCTCATGTCGTCAAGAGTACGGGTTAACACACGATTCCGATCATCGTACACGTAGGTGGTTGTCTGCGCGTTGTAGTCGGTCTGCGAGATGACGTTACCACCTGGATCGTAACCCACAGAGGCTGTTTCTCCCCCCGGTAAAATCTTGCGTACCTGTCGATTGTTATCGTCATATTCAAACCGGGTTGTTCTGCCCATCGCGTCCGTGTGGGTCAGACGATTACCACCGAGATCATAGGTATACGTAGTCACTGGTGCGGCATCGCCTGGTGCCGGCGGGGGTTGAGTGACGCTGATCAGGCGACCGAGGCCGTCATAGGAGTGTGTCGTTGTTCTGCCTTGAGCATCTGTCAGAGTCGCTACCCGGCCTAATGCGTCGTAGGTCTGGCTGTTACTCGTGCCGTCGGCAAATAAAGTGCTGGTCAGCCGGCCTGCATCGTCATAGCTATACTGGGTCAGGTTGCCATTGGCATCCGTGACCGAGGTGCGACGCCCGGCGGCATCATATGCCACTGCGATAGTAGGTGTAACGACAAGATCTGTCCTGCCATCGACGACGGCAGGCATGATTGTGCCGGTGCTGCGGCCGGCCGTATCGTAGGTCATATCGGTGCGATGACCCAGGGCATCGATTGCAGCCAGATTGCGACCAGCCGCACTAAGAACAACGGTCTCGACCGCGCCGTCCGGATAGACAGTGGCAATCTTGCGGTTGAGTTCATCATAAATAAAGCTGGTCACACGCCCCAGTTCATCGGTAGAGGTCAACAGATTGCCGGCGCTATCATAGCTAAAGGATGATGTCGAAGCATCGGCGTTAACGACCTGAACCACCTGGCCCAGGTTGTCATAGACAGTTGCCGTTTCGTTGCCATTGGCATCGGTCTTGAGAGTCACATCACCGTTAGCGTTACGTTCGGTCAGCGTAACCCCGCCCTCGGGGTTCGTCGCTGAGATCTGCCTGTCATTTGCATCGTAGATAAAGGTCGATGTCAGTGGACGCAGGACCAGGCCGTCGCGGCGATAGTCAGTTTGGGTAATCCCGTTACCATTGCTGTCGTAGAAAAAATCGGATTTTTCGAGCAAATCGCCGGTGGCGCTGATCACTTCCTGTGAAGCTTTCTGACCAAACGCGGTATACGTAAAGTGTGTGGTTGTACCAATCGCATCGACGGTTGCAATTTTGAGACCCCGGGTGTCGTACACAATCTGTTGCGTATTTCCAAGCGGGTCCTCAATTACTTCCAGGTTTCCACGCGCATCGTAGGTATAATTCGTTACATTGCCAAGCGCATCGGTCCGTGACAATGGCCGGCGGTCCTCGTCATACGTGGAGCTGGTAACAATGTTTAAACCGGCAGGATCCGTTGTGACCTGTACCACATTGTCATCATCATCGTAGACAAACTCGGTGCGCACGCCATCCGCATCCACTCTTGCGGTTTCATTGTCGTTAGCGTCGTATTCGAACTGCTCGAGCGCTACCGACAATTCCCCATCGATCGTGACGGTACGCTCGTGTGACAACACGTTGCCGTTCGTATCAAAATTAATCACGGTCACGTTGCCATTCTGATCGGTTTGGACCTCCTGCATGGCATCAAGATCATAAGCGAATTCGACCCGGTTACCGCCGGCATCTTCCAGCGCGGTAAGACGATCGTTATCGTCATATTCATTGCGGGTCGCCCGGTTACCGAGGGGATCATTAACTTCCAGCAAACCATGCATGGCGTTGTAGCTGAAAAGCGTGCGGTTATCTTCGGCATCCGTATGAGCTCGAAGATCACCGTTGCCATCATAGGAATAGGTCTGCGTGTTGCCATTTGGATCGGTAATCATGGTAATACGACCCAGATCATCGCGCGTGAACGTGACACTCTTTCCAGACGAATGACTGATGCCGCTGTCGCTAAAGGTCAGTACATTACCGTTTATGTCACGGACGCTTTCGACACCATCGGTCTTGTGAATAATGATCTCGGTATCATCCGAAGTCGTGTATTTAAAGCGCTGCGGGTCATAAATCGCTGTTGTAAGATCATCAAGCAGCTGAACTTCTCCCGGTTGAGGGCTAACTATAGATAATAAGTTGTTATCCATGCTGACCAGCTCGCCGCGTGTTCCTGGCCTTGCCTGGTAAGTCGCCCTCAAAGATGAGGGAGGAAAGGGAACGAGAGGTGAAACAAGTGGGCTGATCTTCAGGTCAAATTCTTCGACCCGACCACCGGGCAATGTCAGGCTGACTTTATGGACATCGGTTGCAATCAGTCCAAACACTATGCCAAAGCGGTCTACCTGCCAGCCGGTCCCTGGAGTGCGATTGGTGGTGATGCGCATCGTCTGTACATCGAGATCCCAGCCAACTCCAAAGTCACCCTTACCTTTATCACGACTGTCATAAGTGCGTGATACGGTGATCGGAATGCCGGCCATGGGTATTTGCAGATCGGTATATCTGAGCGTGAAGTTGCCGACTTTCAGCTGGCCGTCTACCTGCAAAACGATTTCGCTGGATACAGAGTTACCGCCGGAATCATATACAGTCAGACGCAGGGTATAGAGGTCATTGAGCAACATGGTGGGATCAAATTGACCAAGCACGTCATTGGTGATCGCCGAAGTACC
>JABDLQ010000433.1 GCA_013002925.1 Gammaproteobacteria bacterium
GAGCAGAGCGTCTTGCCCGAGACTTGTGCTGATCCGGCTGAAGATCCAGGTAACGAACAAAACGCCCTGTACCAACAGGACCCAGCTTGCGATCACAGTGGCGGTGCCAAACCAGGACAGCAGCATGGAAGTCCCAAGCACCAGTAGTAAACCGAACGTCGTGTCGAATGGTCCGTTGATGATTGTACGAACCGTGGCTGGCTCTGACAGGTTGAACAGTATGGGATAAGTCAAAAGCACTAATGCAATCAGTGCCCCAAAACGCAAAAACGAAAGGTAGAAGTGCATTCTGTGTGGCACTCTGCGTGCATTTTTATCGTTGAACTCATAAAAACGCGCTGCCATTGACGACAGCGCCATGACACACAGTGAATAAATGAGGGTAGCAGCGAACATGAACCATCTTCCGTTATTGTGGCTAACTTTAGCAGCTGGGTTGGGTTGTTGCAGAAGTATTATCCGGGTTTAAAGCAAATACTGCGTGTGCACTGATTTTTGCAGCTACCTGACCCCAGTGATATTTTCAATCTTTGGCGGGCCCCCCGCCAGTGCCCAGGAAACAGGTGAGTCGCAACACGTACCACGGCACAGCACCACTTGCCCGTAGCGCCATCGCAAACGGCGCAGGGATAAAAAAGCAGGCCCGGCCAGCAAAAAATTGCGCCCCGTGGTATGGATTGCGGATTGAATTTTCTGACGTCGTGCAGAACGAGCCTCAAGCCCCGTCCGGGTGGTCGCTGACGATCGCCGATCTGCAGAAGTCTGAACACCCTGAGATGATTTGATGATGGAGTGCAGGCGCGACATCCGCGCACACAAAAAAGCAGCCCGGCCGGGCTGCTTTTTTGTGTGCGACGACGGATCGCCGCGATGCGCAATAATACGCTCAGTAACGATAGTATTCCGGCTTGTATGGGCCTTCTTTGGCCACACCGATGTATTTAGCCTGTTCATCTGTCAGTTCTGTCAGATGTGCACCAATCCTTTCCAGGTGCAATCGGGCAACTTTTTCATCCAGATGTTTTGGCAACACGTAAACCTTGTTTTCATACGCGTTGTGGTTTTCCCACAATTCAATTTGTGCCAGCACCTGGTTGGTAAACGAATTGGACATGACAAAACTGGGGTGACCTGTACCGCAACCCAGATTCACCAGCCGTCCTTCGGCCAACAAGATGATGCGTTTGCCATCCGGGAAAATGATGTGATCTACCTGGTCCTTGATGTTTTCCCACGTGTATTGCTTCAGGGCATCGACATCGATTTCGTTATCGAAATGACCAATGTTGCAAACAATAGCCTGGTTTTTCATCTGCAACATGTGCGCATGAGTGATGACCTGGTAATTGCCGGTCGCCGACACAAATATATCGGCCTGGGTGCAGGCTTCATCCATTGTCACAACACGATAGCCTTCCATTGCTGCCTGGAGTGCGTTTATGGGGTCGATTTCGGTAATCCAGACTGTCGCGCCCAAACCACGCAGTGACTGCGCGGAACCTTTACCAACATCACCAAATCCGGCGACCACCGCAATTTTACCGGCAACCATCACATCGGTGGCGCGCTTGATGCCATCAACCAGAGATTCGCGACAGCCGTAGAGGTTGTCAAACTTGGACTTGGTGACCGAATCGTTAACGTTAAACGCAGGCGCCAACAGAGAGCCTTCGGCTTGCATGTCGTACAAACGCTTTACGCCCGTAGTGGTTTCTTCACTGACGCCTTTAATGTTTTTCATCAGCTCGGGATATTTGTCGTGGAGGAGCTGGGTCAGATCACCACCATCGTCGAGCACCATGTTCGGGGTCCAGCCATCGGGGCCATTGATGGTTTGTTCCACACACCACCAGTATTCTTCTTCGCTTTCGCCTTTCCATGCAAACACCGGAACACCTGCCACTGCCACAGCGGCTGCCGCTTGATCCTGGGTCGAAAAAATATTGCAGGACGACCAACGCACTTCCGCACCCAATGCGGTGAGAGTCTCAATCAACACGGCAGTCTGGATCGTCATGTGGAGACAGCCTGCGATACGCGCTCCCTCCAGTGGTTTGGACTCCCCAAACTCCTCGCGCAGCGCCATCAACCCTGGCATTTCTGTTTCGGCAATAGCGATTTCTTTACGGCCCCATTGTGCGAGGTCAATATCCCTGACTTTGTAGTCGGGTCGGATTTGTGCGGCAGGCTTGCTCATGATGTTCTCCAATAAAAAATATAGCGCTCAATAGTTATTCAGTAACAGCGGCGGGCCTGGCGGTAACGCCGGCGGCATCGGCCAGCATTTCGGCTTTGTCCGTGCGTTCCCAGGAGAACTCAGGCTCGGTGCGGCCGAAATGCCCGTAGGCTGCGGTTTTCTGATAAATGGGCTTGATCAGGTCCAGCATGTTTAGAATGCCGTAAGGGCGCAAGTCGAAGCTATCGCGTACGATTTGCTCAATGCGCTCCGTCGGGATTTTTCCGGTACCAAAAGTTTCCACGGCAATCGAGGTAGGCTGCGCTACGCCAATGGCATAGGACACCTGGATCTCACAGCGGTCTGCAAGCCCGCCGGCAACGATGTTCTTGGCCACGTAGCGACACGCGTAGGCGGCCGATCGATCCACTTTTGACGGATCTTTGCCGGAAAATGCGCCGCCACCATGGCGGGCCATGCCGCCGTAAGTATCGACAATGATTTTGCGTCCGGTGAGGCCGCAATCGCCTTCGGGTCCGCCAGTTACGAAACGGCCTGTTGGATTAATATGAATGTTGCTGCTCTTGCACGTGGCCAGCCATTTTTCAGGCAACACCGGCTTGATAATTTCTTCCATGACGCCTTCACGAATCATTTCGTTAGTGGCAGCATCGGCGTGTTGCGTCGACAGGACAATCGCCTCGATACCCACGGGACGGTCTTTTTCGTAACGAAACGTAACCTGGCTTTTGGCGTCCGGGCGCAACCAGCTCAACGTGCCGTCTTTACGGACTTTTGCCTGGCGTTGCACCAACCGATGCGAATAGGTAATCGGGGCCGGCATCAACACGCTGGTCTCATCACTGGCATACCCGAACATCAGGCCCTGGTCGCCGGCTCCCTGGTTTTCAAGCTCACTGCGATCCACACCCTGAGCGATGTCACGGGACTGCTTGCCGATGGCGTTTAACACCGCGCAAGTGGCACCGTCGAAACCTACATCGGAGCTGTCATAGCCAATATCCAGAACGACTTTGCGCACCAGATCTTCGAGGTCAACCCAGGCGTCGGTCGTGATTTCTCCCGCAATTATAGCCATGCCGGTTTTCACCATGGTTTCGCAGGCGACGCGGGCGTTTTTGTCTTGCGCCAAAATCGCGTCAAGAATGGCATCCGAAATCTGATCAGCCAGCTTGTCAGGATGGCCTTCGGAGACAGATTCGGAGGTAAATACATAGTTTTCAGACATTTTTACAGCTCTCATTTGGGGAGGATGCTTCGGGCAACGCGAGAGTATATCCGCTCGTACAGCAAAGCGCACCCCCACGGCAGCAGTATTGCAGTAAAAAGATGAGGGACGGCGAAATGCTTATTTACAGCGCAAACTATAGATATTCATGTGATCCGCACGTGAAATGTGCCCGGCAGGACACCGAAATTTAGCTGCTGGTTCAACACTCAGGACCCGCTGCTTCATGCAGCTTCTACCGGGCGGGCGTCTGACAGTTGCCGCCACCGCCCGACTAGGGGACAATTCGCGCGCAATGCGGGGGGGAACCAGTGCAGTCACAACAGGGGGAAACGATGCCAACACAAAAAGATCTGGCAAATGCGATTCGCGCACTCAGTATGGATGCTGTGCAGGCAGCGAATTCCGGTCATCCGGGGGCACCAATGGGTATGGCGGATGTCGCAGAAGTGCTGTGGCGTGGGTTTTTACAGCACAATCCGGGTAATCCTTCGTGGCCTAACCGGGATCGCTTCGTGTTGTCAAACGGTCATGGTTCGATGCTGCTTTACTCATTATTACATCTGAGCGGCTACGACCTCTCCATTGATGAACTGAAAAATTTCCGCCAGTTGGGCAGTAAAACGGCCGGACACCCGGAATACGGTATTACGCCAGGAGTGGAAACGACTACGGGGCCGTTGGGACAGGGGCTTGCCAATGCGGTTGGCATGGCGCTCAGTGAAAAAGTCATGGCCAGTCGCTTCAATCGTGACGACCATGCCATTATCGATCATTTTACCTATGTATTTCTGGGTGACGGCTGTCTGATGGAGGGGATTTCCCATGAAGCCTGCTCTTTGGCTGGCACCCTCAAGCTCGGCAAGCTGATATGCATCTATGACGATAATGGCATATCGATTGATGGTGATGTGGCCGGCTGGTTTACAGACGACACTGTCGGACGCTTTGAAGCCTACGGCTGGCATGTCATAAAAGACATCGATGGTCACGATCCACAAGCGTGCGAAGCGGCATTGCATGAGGCTCGCACGGTGTCGGATCGGCCGTCCATCATCTGTTGTAAAACGATTATCGGATATGGCTCTCCAAACAAGCAGAATTCAGAGTCCTGTCACGGTGCCCCGCTGGGCGCGGACGAAGTGGCCCTGGTGCGCGAGACGATTGGCTGGCCACACCCGGCCTTTGATATTCCGCAGGAAATCACAGATGCCTGGAATGCCCGCGAGCGGGGGCAGGCCCTGGAATCTGCGTGGAACGAGACATTTGCAGTTTATGCGCAGGCATATCCCGATCTGGCAGCAGAATTCAGTCGACGCCACGCCGGAGACCTGCCAGACGGCTGGAATGCCTTTGCCGACGAGGTCATAGACACTATTCACTCCACTGGTGTCGCCATGGCGACGCGCAAGGCCTCGCAGGCCGCGCTTGACGGATTTGGGCCCGAACTGCCGGAACTGATCGGCGGCTCAGCGGATCTGACGGGCTCGAATAACACCTTCTGGAAAGGTTCAAAGGGAATTAGCGCGGATGACGCCACTGGAAATTACATCTGGTTTGGGGTGCGCGAATTTGCGATGTCGGCAATACTCAATGGCATGGCCCTGTACGGCGGGTTCAAACCCTATGGCGCCACTTTTTTAACGTTTTCCGACTACGCCAGAAATGCGGTGCGCATGGCGGCACTCATGCAGGTACCCGCTATTTTTGTCTACACCCACGATTCGATTGGTCTGGGCGAAGATGGCCCAACTCACCAGCCGGTTGAGCATCTGGCCAGCCTCAGAATTATCCCGAACCTTGATGTCTGGCGACCGTGTGATGCCCTCGAGTCGGCAGTTGCCTGGCGCGCCGCTATTGAAAGCAGGAACACCCCCCAGTGCCTGGTATTCAGCCGGCAAAGCGCACCTTTTTACTCTCGTAGCAAAGGCCAGGTCGAAGCTTCCGCCCGGGGCGGATACATCCTTCATGATGCGACAGATCCGCAGGTGATCCTGATTGCAACGGGCACCGAAGTGGGTCTGGCGATGGCCGCGAGCAAAGAGCTTGCTGCGTCCGGTGTGCGTGTGCGAGTGGTGTCAATGCCCAGCACGACCGTGTTTGATCGACAGGACCAGAGCTACCAGGACAGTGTGCTGCCTCCAACACTCACAC
>JABDLQ010000452.1 GCA_013002925.1 Gammaproteobacteria bacterium
GAGCCAAACGGTGAGCGCCTTATTTACGCTGGCGATTGCGCCGATTTTTCTGGTTGCTGCGCTGGTGCTTGGAACGGCCTGCGCCCAGGCAAAAGTCATTGAACGCGATGATGTACAGACCTACATCCAGACGCTGGTGTCGGAGCATGGATTCGACGAAGGTTATCTGCAGTCAGTTTTTGCCGATGTGGTGATTCGTGACGACATTATCGAAAAAATTTCCAGGCCCGCAGAAAAAGTCTGGACCTGGGGGCGCTATAAAAAACATCTGGTAGACGAGGAGCGCATCAGCCAGGGCATTGAGTTCTGGCATGAGCACAAAGAGACATTGCTGCGCGCGGAGCAGACTTATGGTGTGGCCCCTGAAATTGTCCTGGCGATTCTCGGCATCGAAACTCGCTATGGCAAAATCACCGGTAGCTACCCGGTGATTGAAGCTTTGACCACATTGGGATTCGGCTATCCACCACGCGCCAGCTTTTTCCGCAAGGAGTTAACCGAAGCGCTCCTGCTGGCCCGCGAAGAACAGAAATCTCCCGCGGATATGTTGGGTTCCTATGCGGGTGCTATGGGCTATGGGCAATTTATCCCGTCCAGTTATCGCCACTATGCGGTAGATTTCGATGGCGACGGACGTCGTGATATCTGGCAAAACCCGGTGGATGCCATTGGCAGTATCGCCAATTATTTTGCGCAACATCGGTGGCAGGGATCGATGCCAGCGACCATGCAGGTCAATTTTGCACCCGCAGGCGCAGATTATGATTTCAACACACACATTAAACTGACCAGTACGGTCGGACAACTGCAGCACGACGGTATGCAACTGACCGGTGCACAGGCAGAATTACTCGATGCCGATTTACCTGCGAAGTTATTCCAGGTTGAAAATGGCGCAGGTGAATTGGAATACTGGCTGGCGCTGGGTGATTTTTATGTGATCACTCGCTATAACCGCAGTCACTTATATGCTTTGGCGGTGCATCACATTGCAGCAGGGATTAAGACCAGGATTGATGAGTCAGTAATTTGATAGCAACCCATAATCCGCAAGGCGCACTGCGACCGTCAATCTTTACCGTGATGTTGCTGGCCCTGGCCGCCTGTACCAGTTCAGGCGGCTATACGCCGAAAAAACCGGCAGGGCCGCAAGATGCGGCGCCACGCACCACTCACCAGGATGTGCGAAATCTGGCGCGTCTGCCAGATCCAGTGGTCAAGAAGGAACCCAGGAGTCGGGGTGGCAACCGGGAAGTTTATACGGTGCTGGGTAAGAGTTATCGGGTGATGCAATCAGCGCAAGGTTACCGCCAACGCGGGACTGCCTCGTGGTACGGCACTAAATTCCATGGCCGCCCCACCGCCAACGGCGAACGCTTTGATATTTACAAACTGACAGCAGCGCACCGTCATTTACCAATACCAACTTATGTGCGGGTCACCAACCTGGCCAACGGTAAACAGACCATTGTGCGCGTCAATGATAGAGGTCCGTTTCATGACGATCGGATAATCGATCTGTCCTATGCGGCAGCGGTAAAGCTGGGTTTCCACACCGATGGCACGGCTGAAGTGCTGATGGAAGTGGTCGAGCCAGAACCGGTGCGGAAGAAATATTTTTTGTTGCAGGCGGGCGCTTTCTCCAGCCTTGATGCGGCGGATCGCGCACGCTTTGAACTTACCCGTCTGACCAACGTTCCTGCAACGGTTGCGCGGACTGGAGGTGACGGCTTGTATCGCGTGCGCCTCGGGCCGCTATCACAAGGGCAGGAATTGGAGCGTGTACGCACCCAACTGGTAAGTAGCCGTTATGGGGCGCCTCGCCTGATTCCCAGCGATTGCGCGCCCGCGACCATGCAATGTTAGAATGCAGCGCTTACAACTAGGGATATCCATGCGGAAGTTATTGCTCTTGGTGGCTGGCTTAAGCCTCGCTGCACCGTTGCTGCAGGCGGCAGCGCCGATCATTCCACCGGCGCCGAATGTGAATGCCACATCCTATCTGTTGATCGATGCGCAATCGAAAAAAGTGCTGGTGGAACATAATGCTCATGAACAGATACCGCCGGCCAGTCTGACAAAAATCATGACCGCCTATCTTGCCGAGCAGGAAATAACGTCGGGGCGCATTAAGCTCGATGACGAGGTGTTGATTTCCGTCGGCGCATGGCGCACGGGTGGCTCAAAGATGTTCGTTAGAGAAGGCACTCATGTGTCGGTTGACGATCTTTTGAAGGGCATCATCATCCAATCAGGCAATGATGCCAGCATCGCCTTGGCCGAGCACATTGCCGGCAGCGAAGGTGCTTTTGCAGACATGATGAATCAGCAAGCCGCGGTGCTGGGCATGGAAAACACTAACTTCGTCAATGCCACGGGGTTGCCCTCGAAAGAACATGTGAGTTCAGCCTGGGACCTGGCCTTGTTGACCATGGACTTGATCGAACGCTATCCAGAACACTATGCGCTGTATAGCGAAAAGAGTTACAGCTACAACAACATTGAGCAGCCCAACCGTAACAAGTTGCTGTGGCGCGACAAAACTGTCGATGGTGTGAAAACAGGTTTCACCAATGCTGCCGGGTACTGTTTAGTTTCCTCTGCAGTG
>JABDLQ010000461.1 GCA_013002925.1 Gammaproteobacteria bacterium
GCTTAGAAAGGCGGAGAATGTGCGGCCGATGGACTCTTTCCGGGATCCCTTTTTCTTACTAAATAACCTGAACCGTATTTTCCAAATAAGCTTACTGGGTAATGAGGATCACTATCGCTTCTCTTCAATGCTTCTTATGACCTACCCCCCCAATGCGATACAGTTCGACTATAGAATCTGCCCGTAAATTGGTTCACTATTTTTAGCGTACATCACATACTCATTGGGTGTCATATTACCAATCGACGTATGTAGTCGCTGTGCATTGTAGTCGTTTCTCCAAGCTTCAATTCGATGTTGTGCATCCTCGAGAAATTTAATTGGACCAATTTAATTGGACAGGCACAAACCAGATTAGACAAATTGTCGGTTTCCATCCAGATTTGGATAATAATCAGACGAATAACCGCATTATTTATCGAGATTTGAGTGCCTGTCCAATTGCCTTGCAATTGCCTCATTGCCTGTGCAATTGCCCAAGCCGTTTCAGCAGTAACTGGTACGCGGTGGAAGTGCAGTACCAACCTCGTGCTGACCCGCATCACGTCGGCTGTTTAAGCGAGAAAACATTAGCCCATTCGGGCGTCAAAACATGATTTTCGTATTGAGCGCAGCATAAGCCGGCGTTAACACACACCGTTTTTCAAAGCGATCGGTACTCGCGGACCCCCGTTTTTATACTGACAACCGTTGTCAACACAAATTGCTTTTTCAGTTCTGGAAGTAAAATCAAAATATATTATTTTTTCACCAGTCTTCTCTCGTACCAATTGGCGGCAATCTCCAGGCGCACCGGGGGTTGACAACGGTAGCGATAAAAAACGTGAGTTTTTTTCATGCAGGGCCTGATATTTTTTCGTTTGTTGTTTCGACGATTGCCGATTAGTTTTATTGGCGACGAACAACACCCACAGGAGGAACCGTCATGAAAAGATTTGATACTACGAACGCCCGAACCAGGAAACTGCCTGCGGCGTTAGCTATTGTGGCTACGCTCGCGTGTCAGGTCGCACTGGCAACTGAACCTGCGCCTGCTGCGTATCGCATGGCTGCTATAAGCGACCAGGCGCACGGTGACGAATTGATCCGCGGTGACTACGAGCGGGTCATTGAAGAACTTGAAAGCGCCAGCGTGCACCGTTCTGCGAAGTTTTGGGTGCGCAATAACCTGTGCGTTGCCTACACGCTGGTAAAAGACGTTGAAAAGGCCATGCGTGCCTGCGAAGAGGCGGTGGTGCTCAGCCGCAAAGTAGCACGCAGCCGTGATACGTTGACGGAACAAAATCGACTTAGAGACATTGCCGTGGCGCTGTCGAATCGCGGAGTAATTCGCGCGTTGACCGCTGACATGGTAAGTGCAAAGAACGACTTTGAAACGGCGATTCAGCTGCGTGTCCGTCTGAAAGAACCGGTGGTCAATCTCGCGAAACTGGAAATGAAGAAAAGCGAAACCGTTGCGGCTTCGTAGCATGGGGTTCGTCCACAGATATCGGCGGGCGTATCGAGCCGGGGCAGCTTACCCAAAGATGCGTCCGCCATGTCACGAAGTAGGAGCGGTAAGATGCTCTAAAACGATAACTATTGTGAATTGACTCGACTGAAATTTACGTGTCCTAAATTTTTCCGGCGAATCTCTTCCATCTTCAGGCCGACCAGGAAGCTCTCAGCCGCCGCATCGTCATGGCAGTTACCCCGTCGGCTCAGCTTTTCATCGTTAGCGAGTTTGTCGGGCGGCATTCCAACTCTTGCAGAGGGTTGCACCAAAAGTTCCGGACGTTTCTTACTATCTGGAAACTTAGAGAGGTCTGTTTCGGACTTTTTATGGTGTCGGACGCAGATCAGAACAAACCTGCAAAGATTGGTGGGCCCGGTAGGACTTGAACCTACGACCAATGGATTATGAGTCCACTGCTCTAACCAGCTGAGCTACAGGCCCTGGAAGGAGATCCGTCAGGGCGCACAGTATAGCGGGCGATGCTTCAAATCACCACGGTGGGGAGGGTGATTAAGCTTTAGTGAGTATTATCCGCATGCAGGTTATGCAGACGGCGGCTTTCGAGGTCCCGGACCTGTATCAGCGCCTCGATGTTTGCTTTTACCCGTGATATTTCGGCTGCCTGGCCAATGCCATCGGGACTGGATTCAAGCAACCACAAGCGTGTGCGGCTGGTTTCGAGAGCCTCGCTGACAATTTCGAGCCGGTTGTTGGCATCATATATTTTGCGGCCCATCGTGTAGCCGGTCTCATACTCGTTCCAGTTTGAGTCGTCACAATTTCCATCCGGGTATACGCCGTGCTCGCCTGCAAACAGGCCCTTTTTAAAGCTGCAGTTTGTGTTATCGGCAGGCGCGAGGGCGGTTACCGTCCGCGCGTCCTTTTCGGTGTTACACACACCTGACGCGGTGACGCCATTGTAAGTGGTCTCTGCCAGCGCATAGGCAGTTCCGCCGTAACCCGGGCTATTCGAATGACAGGCCTGTGGTGCAGAGGTAGCGCAACCAGCAACGCCGGTCGAAACGAGAGCAATGCCAAGGAGTGTGCGTAAGTTCATGAGAGAGTCCATCCTGAAAAGCGAGCCGAATTAACTAACGTACGCACGAGGGTGCCGCGGATCGACGTGGTCGACCCGTGCGTACATCACAATTTACTGTGGTGGCGCCTCCGAAAACGGAATTATGGTAAAAAGCTGTACAAGCACTGGTTCATTGGTCAGTGAAAACCCTGAAAATTACACTGCTTGCATTGACAGGGGTCAGAGCACGCATGGATATTCTGGCGGAACGAAACAGCCAGGCCGATCGAAGACTTAAGCGAGTATGCAGTAGAAATTATTGTGTTAATGATGCGGTCAACGGCAACAGCTCATTGGCGTCATGCACAATTTTGCGCACGGGCAGATCATCCGCGCGGGTTTTACCCTGATTTATAATGATTACCGGCAATTGACGTGCGCAAAAATCGCGTACGATGCGAAACCCTGAAAATACGATAAGTGATGACCCGACAACAAGAAGTGCGCCGGCCTGCTCTTGTGCACGTAACGCCGCGCTAATGATGCGTTGTGGAATGCCTTCGCCAAAAAACACAACGTCCGGTTTGAGTTTGCCGCCGCATGTCGGGCACCGTGGTGGCAGAAAATGTTTTGTTGCCCGAGCCGCAATCCACGCGTCACCATCGGGTTTTTGTTCGGTCGTTGTCTGCGGTACCGAAGCAAACCAGTTGGGATTCTGTGCTTCCATTTCCTGCTGCAGCGATTCGCGCGCGAGCGTATTCGAGCAACTCAGACAGGAGGCCGTGGAAAGATTGCCGTGCAGGTCGACGACGTTCTGATGCTGTGCCTGTGCATGGAGCCGATCGACATTCTGCGTAATCAGGTGGCTCACGTGGCCGCGTTGTTCCAGTTCAGCAAGGGCATAATGGCCGGCGTTGGGTCGCGCCCGACCCATTGTTTTCCAGCCTACTGCACTGCGCGCCCAGTAACGCTGATACACCTCTGCTGATTCAATAAAATCTTTGTACTGCACCGGTTTGGCGTGTTTCCAGTTCCCATCGATATCGCGATATTCGGGAATTCCGGATGCCGTGCTAATGCCCGCGCCCGTCAACACCAGCACCGGACCATGCTGCGCGACAAAATCCGCAACCACCCTTGCATCGCTTGCAAGCGTGGCGAGCGCCCGGGATGAACCGGAATGACCCGTGGTACGGCCCTTTACAGAATTTTCAGATTGTAATGTCATACACCAATCAGCAAAAATGCCTGGCCCGATCTTCGCACGATTGGGGTTGTAGCCGCAAAATGCGTCAATCACATCGCACGGCTGATGGGTAGCGGCGAGATTAATGAATACCGGCAACATCTACCGCATAACACGTCACTTGCAGCGAGCCAAAGCGACGTTGTAATGCCGGTTCGCGTCCGGGATACGCCGCTGGCATAATCTTGCCAATGTCGCAGGCAATCATTAATCAGGCGCGCGAGTTGTTCAATGCAGGGACCAACATCCGTTAACCTCGATGGCATCAAGGCCATCAGCTTCGACCTTGATGACACATTGTGGGCGATCAAGCCGGTGCTCTTACGCGCCGAGAAAGTGTCGCGTGACTGGTTGATTGCCAATTATCCGGCGACCCAACAATTTTTTGAGACGCATTCAATAATGGATCTGCGGGCAGAAATGTTTGCTGCATTTCCCGAGCGTGATTACGATCTGACCTTTATCCGCAAAGAATGTTACGGCCGTATTCTGGAATTTGGCGGCTATGATCGCAGTGCGGTGGATGCAGTGTATGCCGTCTTTAAAAAACAACGCGATACCCTGGAACTTTATGACGATGTCATGCCGTTTTTCGAAGGGCTGGCGTCGGATCTGATTCGCATCGCTTTGACCAATGGCACGGCCAGTCTCGCGCGCACGCCGCTAAAAGACGAGTTTCACACCTATCTCAATGCCTTTTTGGTGAGGGCGCCGAAACCGGAGGCGGCGATGTTCGAGGCGGCACTGGATCAACATCAACTGGCACCCCATGAACTGCTGCATGTTGGCGATGACCTGGTATCGGATGTCGGTGGGGCACTGACATTAGGTATCCCGACGGTATGGGTTAACCGGCATAGCAAAGACTGGCACGATGCGCATGATCGACCGCACTTTGTCGTAAACAGCCTGGAGCAGCTGGCTCACTTGCTCTGCTGAGCATTCGGTTCGGGTAGATTACCGCTTCAACCCTTGGAGTGCCGTTAGTCCTCCAGCAAAAAGCTGCGCAGCTGATCCGAGCGACTGGGGTGGCGCAATTTACGCAATGCTTTTGCTTCGATTTGACGGATACGTTCCCGCGTTACATCAAACTGTTTGCCCACTTCTTCCAGAGTGTGGTCCGTATTCATGTCGATCCCAAAACGCATCCGCAGCACTTTGGCTTCACGGGGGGTTAACCCGGCCAGCACGTCGTGCGTGGTTTCTTTGAGTCCCGATGACGTTGCCGAAGAAATCGGGCTGTCTACTGCCGTATCTTCGATAAAGTCGCCCAGATGCGAATCTTCATCATCGCCGATGGGAGTTTCCATGGAAATCGGCTCTTTGGCGATCTTGAGCACTTTGCGGACTTTGTCTTCGGGCATCTCCATGCGCTCCGACAGTTCTTCCGGAGTTGGCTCACGGCCCATTTCCTGTAGCATCTGCCGGGAAATCCGGTTGAGTTTATTGATTGTTTCAATCATGTGAACCGGAATACGAATGGTACGGGCCTGATCAGCGATCGAGCGAGTAATGGCTTGTCGAATCCACCAGGTTGCATACGTCGAAAACTTGTAGCCCCGGCGATATTCGAATTTGTCTACCGCTTTCATCAGACCAATGTTGCCTTCCTGGATCAAATCCAGAAACTGCAAACCGCGATTGGTGTATTTCTTTGCAATCGAAATCACCAGGCGCAGATTGGCCTCCACCATTTCTTTTTTGGCACGTCGCGCTTTGGCTCTACCAATCGACATTTGTCGATTGATTTCCTTGATCTCATTGATTTCGAGACGCGACTGGACCTGCACTGCCAGCAGTTTGCGCTGCGCACGCAGAATGTCGGTCTTGAGTTTGGACAAGATTGACGAATGCTTGCGCTTGGCCCGAATATGTTTGTCAATCCATTCCAGATTGGTTTCATTGGCCGGGAAACTGCTAATAAAATCCTTGCGCGGCATACCCGCTTTGGCCACGCAATAGCGCATCACCTGACGCTCATGCGTACGGATCTCACCAATTGCCCGATGCACGCGGTACGTCATGGCATCCTGGCATTTGGGCGCAAATTTGAGCTCCATGATTTCATCGACCAACTGATCCCGCATCTTGGTCGTTTTCGGATCGTGTTTCAGGCCCGCATCAAAGGCTTCGATAATACTGTTATGCAGTCGCGTGATTTTTGTAAAACGTCGTTTGACTTCGGCGGGATCCGGTCCAGTATCGACCTCATCATCATCGTCACTGGAGCTTGCCACACCACCCGGAGGAATCGGAGCATCGGCTTCATTTGGGTCGATGAACCCGGTCATGATGTCCGCCAGTCGACCTTCACCGGCCGCAGTGCGCTGATAAGCATCCACCAGAAACTGGATGCTGGCCGGAAATCTTGCCATGGCCCGGCGCACCTGGTTAAGACCATCCTCGATGCGTTTTGCAATTTCGATTTCGCCTTCACGCGTCAGCAATTCGACCGTACCCATTTCCCGCATGTACATGCGCACCGGATCGGTCGTGCGTCCAAACTCACTATCAGCGGTTGCCAATGTCGCCGCCGCATCGATCGCAGCCTCGTCGTCGTTGGATACCGCTGCATCGGACAGCACAATGGAGTCTGCATCCGGAGCTTTTTCATGGACGGTAATACCCATGTCGTTAATCATATTAACGATGTCTTCGATTTGCTCCGGGTCTACGATGTCATTCGGGAGGTGGTCGTTGATCTGGGCATACGTTAAAAACCCCTGCTCTTTGCCGTTGGCGATGAGCTGCTTGATTTTGGACTGTTTATCCGCAGTCACTTCTGTTTGGTTTTTGTCTTGCATAGGGTTGGCTCTGCCTGATTAAATTTATATTGACTGGCACGGAACAAGCCGGCCATGGTAAATCAATGGAGGCGGAGATGCCAGAAAAAAACCTCTCAGCCGGTTTATTTTCGTCGTGCCAGCAAATCCGTAAGCTCTTGTTTTTCATCGACACTCAGCGATTCACGAGCGGATTTGCCCAGCAACTCCTCCAATCGCAGCTCGGGTTCGGCCCGATCTGTGATCCGGTGAAGAATCTCCGTCAGTTCCCCAGCCGCCTCTTCGGTGCTGCCGACCAGGCATTCCTGGGATGCCAGCCGCGCCAGATGAGGGCCGTTCTCGTCGTCACGCCAGCGTTCCAGAAGCATACCGGTATGGACGGTTTCAGCGTCGCGAAGTTCCTCCAAAAGTGTGATTAACAAGGGAATTCCCGGTAGTGGCACATCTTCCAGGCTGGCTGGCCAGCGGATTTTGGCAACACAGTCAGGGTAATGCACAATCAGGGCGACGGCCCGCCGCACCAACGTGCCCTGGGGCTGTTTGGCGGCATTGCGCGGTGCGCGCCGAGTTTTGCCCCGCGGATCCTGTGCGACCGGGATGTGCTGATCGAGGATCGTGGTTGGGATCGCAGCCGCGCGGGCGACTTCATCCATGAGCATGTCGCGATAGATACCTCGCGGGATCTGCTGAATCAGGGGTTTTGCACGTTCGGCGAATGTGGCGCGCCCGTCGACATGTTCCATGTCCAGATCGGCTGACAGATGATCGATCAGAAAACCCGACAGCGGGCCGGCCTCGGCGATGCGCGCACGGAAGGCATCAGCACCCTCCTGGTTGACCAGGCTGTCCGGATCCTGTCCGTCAGGCAAAAACAGGAAACGCATCTGGCGGCCATCACGAATTTCCGGTAACGCGGTTTCCAATGCCCGCCAGGCTGCTTTTGCACCCGCGGCATCCCCATCAAAACAAAAGACAATTTCCTTGCAGATGCGAAACAGGTTAACCAGGTGATCGCGCGTTGTGGCTGTGCCGAGTGTGGCGACGACGTTACCGATGCCATGCTGGCTGAGTGCCACGGCATCCATGTAGCCTTCGACGATGAGCACTGTGTTCAAGTCATAGCGTGCCTGCCGGGCCTCAAAAAGCCCGTAGAGTTCTCGTCCTTTATGAAAAACGGGGGTTTCGGGCGAGTTGAGGTATTTCGGATTTTCGTCCTCAATCACGCGGCCGCCAAACGCGATTGTCCTGCCCCGGTGATCACGAATCGGAAACATGATCCGGTTACGGAAACGGTCATAGTAACCACTGCCGCTCTCGCGCCTTACAATGAGTCCGGCATCTTCAAGTCTCTGTGGATGGATCGACCTGGCGCCAAAGTGTTCCAGCAGGCCGTCCCAGCTTTTGGGAGCAAAACCAACGGCAAACTGTTTTGCAGTTGCGCCAGTCAGCCCGCGGTTTTTCAAATAGTTAATGGCAGTTTCAGACTCGGCCAGGGATTTTTCAAAAAAACGTGTGGCGTCATCAAGCACGTCATAAAGATCGTGACTGGGCGGCGCTTTACCACGGCGTTCGTCACGCGGCACTTCCATGCCCAGCTGACTGGCCAGTTCTTCCACAGCTTCGACAAAGGTAAATTGCTCGTATTCCATTAAAAATCCCAGTGCGGTGCCGTGCGCGCCACAGCCAAAGCAATGGTAAAACTGTTTGGTCGGGACCACGTGGAATGAGGGA
>JABDLQ010000472.1 GCA_013002925.1 Gammaproteobacteria bacterium
ACTTACTGATGTGCTGCCAACGGACGAAGCGCTTGAGCGCATCAAGGACGCAGTCAAAAGAACGTATGGCAGCAAAGGCGAAATCACGGTACGCAGAAATTTCGCGGCGGTGGATGCCGCCTTGCACCACCTGGTGGAAGTGCCGGTACCAGATACAATTTCAGGCACGATCACTATGCCACCAACTGTATCCCCGGCCGCCCCTGTGTTTGTACGCCACGTGACCGCACGCATGATGGAGGGGCTGGGCGATGAACTGGCGGTCAGTGAATTGCCGGATGACGGTACCTATCCGTCTGGTACCAGCCAGTGGGAGAAACGCAATATCAGTGACCAGGTTCCGGTATGGGACGAAGAGTTGTGTGTGCAATGTGGCAACTGCAGTTTTGTGTGTCCACACAGCGTGATTCGTGCAAAGTTTTTTCATGAGTCACACCTGAAACAGGCCCCGGAATCATTTCCATCAGCGCGCATCAATGCACGTGGTTTTCCGGAAACCCGCTATGCACTGCAGGTGTATGAAGAAGATTGCACCGGTTGCCAGTTATGCGTGGAGGCGTGCCCTGTGACTGACACCGAACATTATGGGCGCCGCGCGATCAACATGGAACCCAAGTCGACGGCGCCAGAAAAGGTCCGTGAAAACCTCGCCTATTTTACCCATTTACCGGTTAACAAACGGGCCACGGTGGAGTATTCGCGCGTCCAGGGGGCGCAGTTTCTACAGCCGTTATTTGAGTTCAGCGGCGCGTGCGCCGGTTGCGGGGAAACACCTTATATTCGTTTGTTGTCACAATTATTTGGCGATCGCCTGCTGGTCGCCAACGCCACCGGCTGCTCATCAATTTACGGCGGTAATCTGCCAACGACACCGTGGACAGTCAACCAGCAGGGACGGGGGCCGGCCTGGTCAAACTCATTGTTTGAAGATAACGCTGAGTTCGGTCTGGGCATGCGAGTGAGCGTGGACAAGCACACGGACATGGCGCACTCGTTGTTGCGCGACCTGTCCTCCGAGATCGATAGCAAACTGGTGAATGCACTGATTACCGCACCACAAGTTCTGGAATCGGACCTGGCCTCACAGCGCGAGCGCGTCGCACAACTCAAAGTTGCTCTGCTTGAGTTGCAAACCCCGGCGGCTGAGAGTCTGTTGTCGGTTATCGATCACCTGGTAAGGCGCAGTGTGTGGCTGGTTGGGGGTGACGGCTGGGCCTACGATATTGGGTCCGGCGGACTGGATCACGTACTTGCCAGTGGTCGCGACGTCAATGTGCTGGTGCTCGATACCGAAGTTTATTCCAACACGGGCGGACAAATGTCCAAAGCCACACCAACTGCCGCTTCAGCCAAATTTGCAGCTGCCGGCAAACGGGTTGGCAAAAAAGATCTGGCGTTGCAGGCGATTTCCTACGGCAACGTGTACGTGGCACAAATCGCCATGGGCGCCAATCCGCAACAATCACTGCTCGCACTACGTGAGGCAGAAGCATACCCCGGCCCTTCGCTGGTGCTGGCTTACAGTCATTGTATAGCGCACGGGATTGACATGACCAAGGGTCTCGAACAGCAAAAACTTGCGGTTGCCAGCTCTTACTGGCCGCTATTGCGCTATAACCCGGTGTTGCGTGAAGTGGGCCGCAATCCGTTTGTACTAGATTCACCCAGACCTACGGTGAAACTGGAGGACTACGCCTACAGAGAGTTACGCTACAGCATATTGACCCGGACTCACCCTGAAGACGCCGCAGAACTCATGCGTCATGCACAGGAAATCGTCGATCTGCGATGGAAAAACTATGAGCAACTGGCCAGATATTCCGCGCACGAATTTCAGCCTGCACCTGACATCTACAGCAACAGAAACACACCAAATGGCAAACAACATGAACATTGATTTGAACACGCGCTACCTCGGATTGTCGCTTCCCTCACCCATTGTCGTTTCTGCCTGCACGCTATCGTCTGAACCTGAGAATATTGTGCAGATGGAAGACTGCGGAGCCGGTGCCGTTGTTCTGTTTTCATTGTTTGAAGAACGTATTGCCAGAGAAACAGAAGTACTCAATCG
Source organism: Gammaproteobacteria bacterium (assembly GCA_013002925.1). Classification (GTDB taxonomy): domain Bacteria; phylum Pseudomonadota; class Gammaproteobacteria; order Steroidobacterales; family SZUA-146; genus SZUA-146. The sequence continues at coordinate 2,072 of JABDLQ010000472.1, forward strand.
TCTCGAAGAGTCTGGTCATGCTTTTGCCGAAGCAATGGAGTTTTTTCCGCAGGCGGATGCCTATCAATTGGGAAGTGATCGCTATCTGGAGCTGATCCATGCGGCAAAACAACGAGTTGACATACCTGTCATTGCGAGTCTCAATGGGGTGAGTGCCGAGGGCTGGATTGACTATGCAAAACAGATGCAGCAGGCGGGTGCCGATGGCATCGAACTGAACATTTTCTATTTGCCAACGGATATCGGGATTTCCGGCGTTGAAGTCGAGCAACGGTACATGCGCATAGTGCGCCGGGTTACAACCGCAGTTGATATTCCGGTAGCAATCAAGATCAATCCTTATTTTAGTGCCACCGGATGGATGGCAAAACATCTCGATGATCTGGGTATCGATGGCCTGGTGCTGTTTAATCGTTTGTATCAGCCAGGCATTGATATCGAGCGACTTCAGATCACGTCAGACCTGGAACTGAGTGAACCGCATGAAATCCGGCTGCCGCTATTGTGGATTGCCGCACTGCACGGTCGGTTGAATTCCTCTTTGGCAGCGACTTCGGGCGTCCGGGACGGGCATGAGGTAATTCAGTATTTGCTGGCTGGCGCAGATGTTGTCATGAGTGCTTCGGCACTGTACAAACACGGTATAGAACATTTGCGCACGATGAGACATCAGCTAACCGATTGGATGGAACGCAAGCAGTTTGACTCCATTGAGGCCTTTCGTGGTGTCATGAGTCAGCAGTTCATGCACGATACTACCGGGCAGGCTCGCGCAAATTACATCCGCATACTTGAACAGTCAAAACACCAGGCAGATTAGTATTTAAGGAATCAGAAACAGACTATGTTCTTCACTGCACTGGACCAGCTCCTGAGATGAATGTCGCCGACACATCTGCCAGCACACGAGGCTCTTCACGAGAGCTGTGGTTTGAAATTGTCAGCGGTGGCAGCGGTCTTGCGTTAGCGCTTTTTATGTGGGGCCATATGTTTCTTGTGGGCACCATACTGTTTGGCGAACGCGGTTTTGACTGGCTGGCAGGCGGCCTTGAAAAGCTCTATATTGCCCAGCCAACGATTGTCATCATTTTTATTTTGTTTCTGGTCCATGCTGTGTTTGCAAGCCGCAAAATTCCGCTGCAGCTTCGGGAACGAAAAGCGATGATGAAACTGGCCGGCAACTTGCGGGCAGTTGCCTTTGCGTCCCCGAACACGGCTGCTCCCAGTGTGGGTACACGGCCCCACCTCGAATCCTGGCTGTGGATCTGGCAAGTGCGTACCGGCATGGTGATGCTGATACTGGGTACTGCGCACCTGGTGCTCATCACGGTCGATATTTTCACCCCCATGTTTGGTGAAGTCGCCGGGATTGAAGCCTCGTCATCCATGGCACGGGTTCGTGAATGGCTGATGCTTCCTTACGCGGTGTTGCTGCTATGCGTTGAGTTTCACGCCGGTGTCGGCCTGTACCGTCTGGCCGTAAAATGGGGCTTTGGCGCAAAACTTTCGCGCGCGGCATTGTGGCGCATCGAAAAACTCATTTTTTGGACCTTTCTGGGGCTTGGCATTGTCATCTTGCTGGTGTTAGCTGCCTGGTTGCCGCCGCCTTTCGCTTTCATGCTGGAATGACATGGATGCCATACTAAATACTGATGTACTGGTCATCGGCGGTGGGCTTGCCGGCGAACGCTGCGCAATCGAAGCGGCGAATGCCGGGCAAGACGTCATCATTGCGTCGCTCATTCCGCCACGCCGCAGTCACAGTTGCGCCGCTCAGGGTGGTATGCAGGCCGCACTTGGAAACTGTGCGATGGGTGACGGTGACAATCCGAATGTCCATTTTCTGGATACAGTACGGGGTTCCGACTGGGGTGCGGACCAGGAAGTGGTGCGCATGTTTGTCGATGAGGCTCCGGCTGCTGTGCGCGAATTAGCTTATTTTGGGGTTCCGTGGACCCGTGTGACGGCCGGTACCCAAACGCACTTCATCAAAGGCCGCAAAGTTGAATTGACGGAAAGTGAAGAAAACGCGGGCTTGTTGATGCAGCGTGATTTTGGCGGTACAGCAAAATGGCGGACCTGTTACGCGGCAGCCGGCACCGGACATGCTGCGCTCTATGCAATCGATGGAGAGGTCGTGCGCCTCGGAATCACAGTCAGAGACCGTGTAGAGGCGCTGAGTCTGATACATGATCAGGGGCGCTGCCATGGCGCGGTTGTGCGCTGCCTGCGAACCGGAAAAATCGGGGTAATTATTGCCAAGGCAACGGTCATTGCAACTGGCGGTCATGGTCGCATTTACGGAAAATACACGACCAATGCCACGATAAACGAGGGTACCGGGACAGCAATGGCGCTGGCAACCGGTGTCGTGCCGCTGGGCAACATGGAAGCGGTGCAGTTTCATCCGACCGGTCTGTGGCCCAGCGGTATTTTGGTGACCGAAGGTTGTCGTGGTGATGGTGGCTATCTGCTCAATCGAAAGTTGCAGCGGTTTATGGTGGATCTGGAACCGGAAAAACAGGAACTGGCCAGCCGCGATGTGGTCAGCCGCCATATGATGACGCAGATCCGTGAAGGTCTGGGTGTCGACGGGCCTTTTGGTACACATTTGTGGCTCGATATACGCCATCTGGGTCGTGAACATGTGCATACCAAACTTCGTGAAGTGTATGAAATATGTCAGGATTTTCTTGGACTTGATCCTGCTGACGAGCTGATTCCTGTGCGTCCGACGCAGCACTATTCCATGGGTGGTGTGCGCGTAAACAAGGACGGTCAGGCGTATGGGATGAGCGGCTTGTTTGCGGCCGGCGAAGCGGCTTGTTGGGATATGCATGGGTTTAATCGCCTGGGTGGAAATAGTCTGGCTGAAACTATAGTTGCCGGACGTATCGTCGGTGCCAGGGCCGCCCAGTTTGCCGGGGGTAAAACCGATGGTCCGGACCCTGCCCTCGTTGAGCACAGTGTGCGGGAACAACAGGAGGTCATCGCTGACTGGCTTGCGCGCAGCGGTAACGGACCGACCGTGTATGAGATCCGCGATCGTCTTGCAGAAACGATGATGGGCAAAGTCGGAATTTTTCGAAACGGTGAGGAACTTGAAGAGGCAGTTACTGATATTTACGACCTGATCCAGGCTTGTGACACCGCTGTATTGCGCTCAAAAGTACCGGGCATGAATCCCGAGCTTGCATTTGCCTTGCGGTTACCCGGCATGCTCCGGCTTGCTCTTGTCACAGCCCAGGGTGCACTTGCCAGAACTGAAAGTCGCGGCGCGCATTCACGTACGGACTATGCCGCCCGGGACGATGCCAGATGGCTGAAGCGCACGCTCGCGCGCTGGCCGCACGGCGCGACTGCCCCGGTTTTCGACTATGAGCCTGTCGGCCTGCTGGACTTACCACCAGCTGGCCGGGGCTACGGAAAGAGTTCAATTATCGAGATGAGTGAAGAGCTCGCAGACTACAATGAAACCGTCAGCGAGGAACAACAACGACATGGACGTTTGGATTCCGACTCACCATTTGGTGCGAACCTGCGTGCGGGTGAATGGCGCAAGGCTACAGGAGAAGTTTCATGAGTGAAGCGCGTACGCTGGTGTTTGAAATTTTTCGATACAATCCGCAGGATCCGGACACCGCACCCCACATACAGCGTTTTGAAATGCGCGAAGAGCCTCATCTGACCCTCTACCTGGCGCTTAACTACATTCGTGAAAATCTCGATCCGAGTTTACAGTTTGATTTTGCCTGTCGCTCTGCAGTGTGCGGATCCTGCGCAATGATTGTCAATGGGCGGCCGGTACTCGCCTGCCGGACGCGCACGGCGGATCTGGCGAACACAATTCGATTGCAACCGTTACCGGTATTTGAGCTTATCGGAGACTTGTCGGTAGATACCGGTCGGTGGTTTCGAGGCATGGCAGAAAAAGTGGAAGCGTGGATTCACTCAAACGAACCCTTTGATCCCTCTGCTCCGGAAGAGCGTATGGAAGATGAACTGGCGCGTACGATATACGAAAGTGAACGATGCATAGAGTGCGGTTGCTGCGTTGCCGGTTGTGGCGTTGCACTGACCCGTGATGACTTTGTTGGACCGGCCGGCCTCAATCGTATTGCGCGTTTCATGCTGGACCCAAGGGATCAGCGTGAGGACGCTGAGTGGTTTGAAGTGGTTTCAAGTGATGAGGGCGTTTTTGGTTGTATTGGCCTGATGGCGTGTCAGGATGTGTGCCCAAAGGAGCTTCCACTTTTGGAAGTGCATGCGTACCTGCGGCGCAAAATGCTGCTCAGCAAGGCCCCCGACCTGTTAAAAAACATCTCCGCGCGACGTAAAGAAAGCGCGCCAAAAACACCGTCGTAACGGGATAGGAAAAACTCTGTGCCACCCCAGGGGGAGAGTCAGATGAAGGGAAGCGCAGCGCCAGATGCAGGGGTCATTAAGTCACCGAAACCGTAAGCTCAATTAGCACGATCCCGGATATGTGTAAGCGCTTAATTAACGGCACTGTAACCTGCGAACCGGATTGGTTCACGCTCTGGTTTTTTTTCGGAGCGAGTATTATCAGACAAAGCGATCACTGAACGACAGGGGTATTGGCTAGATCACCTCAAAGCGGCTGAGGCCAGCGGGACCCGCCTGGTCGAATACGCCAAAACGCACAACAAGCATGGCCATCTCACTGGATGACGTCGAAC
>JABDLQ010000010.1 GCA_013002925.1 Gammaproteobacteria bacterium
GGCGCCAATCTGCATTTGACTACAACCGGCAGCGACGCCCACCACCAGGTGGAGAGTGCTTTCAAAGCTACCGGCCGGTGCCTGCGCCAGGCTTTTGTAAAATGCGGCACCTCGCTACCCACCACCAAGGGTCTGTTGTGAACGTCGCGATTGTAGATAACGGCGGTGCCAACATGAATTCACTGGTGTTTGCCTTACAGCGGTTGGGAGTCACTCCGTCACTGTGCTCTGATATCGACGCACTCGACGCAGCCAGCCACATTATATTGCCGGGGGTGGGTCATGCACGGGACAGCATGCACCGCTTACAGAAATACGCTCTGGACGACTATATTCGCGATACAAAAAAGCCGGTGCTCGGCATTTGTCTTGGCATGCAATTGTTCTACCATCACTCTGAAGAAGGAGCCACCCCCTGCCTGGACCTGGTCCCCGGCACGGTGCGTAAACTCGTTGCAACCGAGCGCTCTCCGGTCCCGCATATGGGCTGGAATCAGATCCACTTCCGTCACGTCCATCCGCTGCTGGATAACATCGAAACCAACAGTTACATGTATTTTGTACATAGCTACGCAGCCCCGGTTAATGAGTGGACGACAGGTGCCACACAATACGAGCAGGACCTTTCCGCCATCACCATCAGGGACAATTTTATGGGTGTGCAGTTTCATCCTGAACGCAGCGGCGACAATGGCGCAATCCTGTTGAGTAATTTTCTGAAGATCTCATGAAGCTGATTCCCGCGATTGATATATACCAGGGGCAGTGCGTGCGGCTATTGCAGGGTCGCTTCGACCAGGTGACTTTTTTTGATGTTGACCCGGACACCCTGGCAAAACGCTATTCGATCGCCGGCGCCGACTGGATGCATCTTGTCAACCTCGACGGCGCCAAAGACGGCGAATCGCTCGACTTCGATCAACTGCGCACTCTATCCCAGATTAATCGACTCAAAATTCAGTGCGGCGGTGGATTTCGTAATCAGGAAACCGTGCAACGCGCGTTACAAATTGGCGTTTCCCGTGTGGTGCTTGGCAGCCTCGTGCTCACAGCCCCCGAAACTGTCAAGGACTGTGTGCGGGATTATGGTGCCGAGCACATTACATTGGCATTAGATGTGCGCATTGAAAACGAGCTGCCGCTGGTGGCAAGTCATGGCTGGGAACGGCAATCGACGACTTCCCTGTGGCAGGTTCTCGATGATTTTTCGCGCATTGGTATTACCGATGTGTTGTGCACCGACATTTCCAGGGATGGTGCCATGGGCGGCCCCAACCTGTCGCTGTACCGGGAGTGTACCCAACGCTTTCCTGACATCGCGTGGCAGGCGTCGGGCGGAGTTCGCAGTATCGCGGATCTTCACGCACTGTCTGACACCGGTGTCGCCGCCGCAATTGTTGGCCGGGCACTGTATCAGAATGAAAAATTACTTGAGGAAGCGCGACCATACTTGCAAAACGCATAATCCCGTGCCTTGATGTCAGAGATGGGCAAGTTGTCAAGGGCGTCGGCTTTTTGAATCATGAGGTCGTTGGCGACATCGTGGAACTCGCAGCATTTTACAGTGCTGAGGGAGCCGATGAACTGGTGTTCTATGACATTACGGCCAGCCCCGACGGACGATCGGTAGATACACGATGGGTCGCCCAGGTGGCCGAAGTTATCAATATTCCTTTTTGCGTCGCCGGCGGTATCCGCACATTGGCTGCCGCGGAGCAGGTGCTTAATCATGGTGCTGACAAAATTTCGATCAATACACCTGCGCTGGAAAACCCGGAATTAATTGGTCAACTCGCTGCGAGGTTCGGCTCGCAATGTGTTGTGGTGGGCATCGACAGCTTATTCCGCGATGGCCAGTACCTGGTGCATAAAAACACCGGCGACCCCGATAAATCAGCACAAAGCCGGTGGTTTACAGAGGACTGGGTCCACGAGGTACAGGAACGTGGCGCCGGTGAAATTGTTTTGAACTGCATGAACCAGGATGGGGTCCGAACGGGGTATGATGTTGCCCAGCTTGCGATCATGCGCTCACGTTGTTCTGTGCCGTTAATCGCTTCCGGCGGCGCGGGATCCCTGCAGCATTTCGTCGACCTGTTCAGAGCCAGTGATGTATCCGGAGCGCTGGCGGCCAGTGTTTTTCATCGCCGGGAAATTGCGCTCGGTGATCTCAAGAATTATTTGCAGTCTCATAATATACAGGCACGTTTATGAAAAATTTTGCAGACCAGGTTGACTGGAAAAAATGTAACGGCATGGTCCCTGCTGTCGTGTGTCACAGTGTCAACGGCAAGGTTCTGATGGTCGCCTGGTGTAACCGGCAGGCACTCGATAAAACGCTGGCAACACGCCAGGTCACATTCTTCAGTCGCAGTCGCAATGAGCTGTGGACCAAAGGCGCCACCTCCGGAAACACATTAAAGCTGACTTCCATTCACAGCGATTGTGATAACGACACCTTACTCATCGAGGCTCTGCCTGCTGGCCCTGTATGTCACACGGGCAAAGACAGTTGCTTCGATTCTCTGGTGCCCATGACTGGATTTGGCTTTCTGGGCGAACTGGAAGCTCTGATCGAAAAACGCAAAGCCCGTGCGAACGTGACGGAAAGTTATACCGCAAGATTATTTGCCAAAGGGGTTGCGAAAATTGCCCAGAAAGTGGGCGAGGAAGGCGTGGAAGTGGCCATCGCGGGTGTCCAGGATGATGCCACGGCATTAACCAATGAAAGCGCCGACCTGCTGTATCATTTGCTGGTACTTTTAGCCGAACGCGAGATCCCGCTGGACAAGGTGGTTGCGGCTTTACGCGAGCGCCACCAGGTGCACAAAGAAACTGGCTGAGCACAACAGTCATTACCTCAATAGCGTACAAACCTTTAACCTACCCGCTGATCCAGTCAACCTGGTATTGCAAGCGGATCAGGCTCACCTGGTTAAGACCCTGATTTTCGCGGTGGCAGCCCGGTATGCTGAGTCAGTACCCGGCCTTTTGCAGTGCGTTTTTGGTGGCTCTGCTGCGTGTTTTTTCTACGCGGTGCTTTGTACTCCTGCTCCCTGGGTTGGCTTGCGGGGATCAGGTGACCGGGGCCATCGCCGATCAGATCAACACGACCCATGGCGGTCAGTGCATCGTGCAGTAATCGCCAGTTGGCGGGATCGTGATAGCGCAGGAATGCTTTGTGCAATTGACGTTTTTCAGCTGATTTGATCGATTCGACCTGGTCCGATTTGTAGCCAATCTTGCGTAACGGATTCTTGCCCGAATAATACATGGCGGTGGCCGTGGCCATTGGGGTTGGGTAGAACGCCTGCACCTGATCGGCTTTGAAGCCATAGCGTTTCAGCCACACAGCCAGATTCACCATGTCTTCATCGGTCGTTCCGGGATGTGCGGCGATAAAATAAGGAATCAGATACTGCTCCTTGCCCGCCTCTTTCGAATATTTTTCAAACAATTCCTTGAACCGGTCGTACGAACTAATACCGGGTTTCATCATTTTTGATAGTGGCGCATCCTCAGTATGCTCCGGCGCAATTTTCAGATAACCACCAACATGATGGGTAACCAATTCCCTCACGTAGTCCGGATCTTCTATCGCCAGGTCATACCGCAGACCTGAGGCGATCAATACCTTTTTAACCCCGGGTAAACTGCGCGCCTTGCGATATAGCTGAATGAGCGCAGAGTGATCTGTGTTCAGATTTTTACAAATTCCGGGGTAAACACAACTTGGCAGTCGACAGGCCGCTTCAATCTCGCGACTCTTGCACGCGATTCGGTACATATTTGCAGTGGGTCCACCCAGATCTGAAATAACGCCGGTAAATCCGGGTACTTTATCCCTGATCTCTTCGATTTCACTCAAGATCGATTCTTCCGAGCGGTTTTGAATAATCCGTCCTTCGTGCTCGGTAATCGAGCAAAAGGTACAGCCGCCAAAACAGCCACGCATGATATTGACCGAAAACCGAATCATCTCGTACGCTGGTATTTTGTTGTCTTCATAGCACGGGTGTGGAATACGGGCATACGGCAGGCCAAACACGTAGTCCATCTCTTCTGTACTCAGAGGTTGAGCTGGTGCATTCAACCACAGGTCCATTTCCCCGTGTTGTTGAACAAGTGCCCGTGCGTTGCCCGGATTGGTTTCCAGGTGCAGTACACGATTGGCATGCGCATACAGCACCGGATCGCGCTGTACTTTTTGAGCTGATGGCAGGCGGATAACAGTTTTGTCCCGATTCTTGCGGGCATCTGGCACAAAGCGCAATATTTTTTCTTCGCCCTGAACCGGATTTGCCGTCGCACGACGCTGTTTTTCACAACTGTCCATTTCCTGGGTGTTGATATAAGGATTGATGATGTGGTCGATCTTGCCGGGGCGATCAATGCGGGTAGAATCTATTTCCCACCAGTCTACTGGCGTGTTTTTGCGCAGAAAGGCCGTGCCGCGCACGTTGTCGATTTTGTCAATTTGTTCACCGCGACCGAGGCGATGCGCCACTTCGACAATCGCTCGCTCGGCATTGCCATACACCAGCAGGTCTGCGTGGGCGTCGACCAGGATTGAGTTACGCACGCTGTCCTGCCAGTAATCATAGTGTGCCACGCGGCGCAGTGACGCCTCGATGCCACCCAACACGACAGGTACATGAGTGTAAGCTTCCTTACAGCGCTGGCTGTAGACAATCGTGCAGCGATCCGGTCGGGACCCCCCCATGCCGCCAGCGGTGTAGGCATCATCGGAACGGCGTTTGCGCTCAGCCGTGTACCGATTGATCATTGAATCCATGTTGCCGGCTGCGACGCCAAAAAACAGGTTAGGTTCGCCCAGGACTTCAAACGCCTCTTTTGACCGCCAGTCGGGCTGTGAAATGATACCGACCCGAAACCCCTGCGCTTCCAGTAATCGCCCAATGATGGCCATCCCGAACGACGGGTGATCGACATACGCATCACCTGTGACAATAATGATGTCGCAGCTGTCCCAACCCAGCGTTTCCATTTCTGCTTTGGACATCGGCAGAAATGGGGCAGTGCCATAGCACTCGGCCCAGTACCGGTTGTGGTCAAACAGTTTTGTTGTCGTGGCTAACATGAGAAAACACCTGATCAGGCCAGACAGTTTAGCATTATAAGCTGTTGTATCGTCAGGATGATTTGCGCATCACGGCCAGCAGAGCGATGTGCCGGGTTGACGTGCCGGTCTCTTTTGCAAACTACCCGCCATCGCGTGCAAAAAATTGAGGCGTTGCTGTGCCCCTGTTGTTAAATTATTGCGAAAATAACAGCGGTTTGACCGGGCCGTGCCGATCATTCGGCCAGAATTTTTGCAATGGTCTCCAGAAACAATGAGCGTTTGTAGGGTTTCCGCAGGACAGGTTCCTCGAGATTCGCTGTGGTACTTTCCGGAATATAGCCGGTTACAAACAGGATCTTCACGTTGTCATTATGAGCCCGAATTTTTTCAGCAACTTCCTGCCCACCCGTTTCCGGCATCACCAGGTCCAGAACGATTAATCCTATTTCGTGTTCATATTGATAAAATAGCTCCAACGCCTCCTTGCCATCTTTGGCCGCCAGTGTCTCGAACCCCGCTGATTCCAGGGTCATGCGTGTTAATTTCAAAATTGCCGCATCGTCATCGGCCACCAGAATTAAATTTTTCCGGACCGCAGTGTTCTTGACTGGTGACGGCCGTGCGGTCACAGGTGCCGCAACCCCAGGTTCAGCAAGGGGCAATAGAACGGACAAACAGGTTCCCGACCCAGGATGTGAGTCAACCAGAATCATCCCGTTGTGCTGTTTGATGATGGTGTAACAGTTCGCCAAACCAAGTCCGGTGCCAGTTCCCGCTGGTTTGGTCGTAAAAAACGGATCAAAAACCCGGGCAATTGTTTCCGGGCTCATTCCACAACCATCATCCTCGATTGTGATCAACACATAGTCACCCGGCTCGACTCCGGGCCTTTGTCTGAGGAATTTTTTATCCAGCACTTTTTTACTGGTCTGAATGTTGATAGTGCCATTGGATTCGATCGCATCTCTTGCATTAAAACAGATATTCAGCAGCACCTGTTCGAGCAAGGATTTGTCCGCATAAACATGTAATCGGTCATCGGATTGCGCCAGATTCAGGCTAATTGACGCTGGCAGGGTATGTTTCAGGAACGCCATGAAGTCCTGCAGAAAACCGTTTACGGGAAACACCGTACGGCGCGTCATTTCCTGACGGCTTAGCGTGGACAGCTTCTGGGTCAGACTCATGGCACGCTCAACGACTTTGCTTACCTGATGAAGCGACTCCTGCGTTGCGGCTGTGTGATTGCCCTCGTGCAGCATATATTCTACATTGCCGATGATCACCTGTAACAGGTTATTAAAATCGTGCGTGATGCTACCCGCCATCTCTCCCAGCGCTTTCATCTTTTGTGAATGAGCAATATTTTCCTCGAGGCTCTTGATCTCTGTAACATCTCTGCCTACTGCGGTAATGGCTTCTATTTCGCCCTTTTTGTTTAGCACGGCTGTATTTGACCAGGCAAGCCAACGCCAACCCTCTTTGGTCATCGCCCGCTGTTCGTGGTAAGAGGTATAGGGCGGATGAATGAGGCTTGCCAGGGACTTATTGGTATGTTCCCGGTCTTGTTCGTTAACCAGTGGCAAGAACTGCTTGCCCAGCAACTCCTTCTCGGTTTTTCCAAAGCAGTTACAATAACTGGGACTGACATATTGAAACTCGCCGTCCATGTTCACTTTTACTAACATGTCCGTCTGATTTTCTACGAGCAGGCGATATTTGTCTTCGTTTTCCTTTAGTACGCGTTGCTTGATCAACAAACTGCGCGTGGCAAATGCCAACAGAAACGTGAGCAGTATGCCAAGGGCAATCCAAATCTCATCTACCGGACTGCTGGTTGATTCCAGATGAGATGGCAAAGGGGCAAACGCCAGGCGCCATGACTGGCCAGTAAGGTCAACCGGTACATTGACAAGAAACGGGCTCTGCAATGCAATTAACGATGCGGGTTGCTGATACAGCAACTGATTTTTTTCAAAAAGACCAAACTCAAAGTTTTGTCGCAGTGGCTCCTCTGATAAACACGAATCCATTAAATCCCGGATGCGAAACACTCCGTTGACAAAGCCGAGGCGGCGACCATCAGATGCCTGAATTTGCTTGTAAAACGCAAACCCCTTTCCAGACTGTAATAGTTCGACGATGTCGGTTCGTGTCACCATGGCAGTGCGTTCAGCCTTACCCAGTGCCTCAATGACAGAGACATTGACATTGTTCCGGAGACTGATGTTTAAGGCCGCCTGGTTGGTTGCCGCCGGGTAGACCACACGAATCACCCAGTCAGCATCAACAAAGTTCAATGCCTGTACGCCGCTGTATAACGGCAGTAACGTGCTGGCAGGGCCAGTCCAGTTC
>JABDLQ010000017.1 GCA_013002925.1 Gammaproteobacteria bacterium
GGCAGATTGATCTTGTTGATTCGCCGCATGCCAAGGCGGACTATCACCTGCAGCTGCGCCCGGGCACCAACGTGGCCGTGATCAATGCACTTGCCCATGCCGTCGTCGATGCAGGTCTCGAGGACAAAGAGTTTATTGCCAGCCGGTGCGAAGACGCAGCGTTTGCGACCTGGCGCGAATTTATTTTACGTGAAGAGAATTCACCGGAAGCACTTGCGGAACATTCCGGGGTGCCGGCAGACGCTATTCGCGGTGCGGCGGAGTTGTTTGCGCGGCGGCCCAACGGCGCCATTTATTACGGCCTCGGAGTTACCGAACACAGCCAGGGTTCAACCATGGTCATGGGGATTGCCAACCTGGCCATGCTGACTGGCAATATCGGTCGTGAGGGGGTTGGCGTAAATCCCATGCGTGGGCAGAACAATGTGCAGGGATCGTGCGACATGGGCTCCTTTCCGCACGAGCTGCCCGGCTATCGGCATTTATCCGATGGCGCTACACGCGCGTTGTTTGAACAGGATTGGGGAGTAACTCTCGACCCGGAACCCGGGTATCGCATTCCCAACATGTTTGACGCTGCCGTAGCCGGTACGTTCAAGGCGCTTTACATACAGGGTGAAGATGTTGCCCAATCCGATCCGGATACCCAGCATGTCACCGGCGCACTGTCCGCGATGGAATGCGTTATCGTGCAGGATCTGTTTCTGAACGAAACGGCAAAATACGCGCATGTCTTTTTGCCCGGATCGACATTTTTAGAAAAAGACGGCACGTTTACTAATGCCGAACGCCGCATCTCGCCCGTACGCAAAGTAATGAATTCGGCGTCCGGGATGGCTGACTGGGAAATCACCATGGCATTATCCAACGCGATGGGTTATCCGATGGATTATGCGCATCCCGGCGAAATCATGGATGAAATTGCACGATTGACGCCAACGTTTGCAGGTGTCAGTTTCGAGTTGCTCGATGAGCTCGGCAGCATTCAGTGGCCCTGCAATCCGGCGGCGCCCGCGGGTACACCGACGATGCATGTTGGCGAGTTTGTTCGTGGCAAAGGTTATTTTGCACCTACGCCCTATGTGGAAACATCGGAACGATCCACCCGCAAATATCCACTGTTACTGACGACTGGCCGGATTTTGTCGCAATACAATGTAGGGGCACAAACCCGGCGCACTGAAAACATGCGTTATCACGATGAAGATGTGCTGGAAATGCATCCCAGTGATGCAGAAACCCGTGGCATCAGGCAGGGTGACTGGGTGGGCATCAAAAGCCGGGCCGGGGAAACGGTTATGCGTGCCGTGTTATCCAACAAAGTACAGCCGGGCGTGGTTTACACAACGTTTCACCATCCGCACTCCGGCGCCAATGTGGTGACAACCGATAATTCTGACTGGGCAACCAATTGCCCCGAGTACAAAGTGACGGCAGTCGAAGCATACCCGGTCAGTCAACCGTCCGAATGGCAGCAAAATTTCGAGCAGTTTTCGGACCGGCAGCAAGAGTTTCTTGAAGGTCGTGAGCATGACACGCTCAAATAAGGACTAAGCTGGTGACCGTTAACGCCGACAAGCTGGTGCGCATGGCACAGCAAATTGCGGACAACAATAGCTTTACGCCTGATGTTGACATTGTCGCAGCCAAAGTCGCCGATCATTTGCAGCGCTTCTGGGATCCGCGCATGAAGCAGCAGATCATCGACTACGCAAGCCATCCGGAGGCGCAGTTGTCCGCAGTGGTCAGAGAAGCTATCGCGCGTATTCGCGAGCCGGGCTAAACGATCTTGACCTTTAGCCTGTGCCTGCGGCCATGACGGTGCTGAGAGTGAATGTGTCGGGACGTGATGCCAATCGAGCGCGCGCGAGGTGTTGCTCCACGCATCATCACTGACATCGTCTGGCTGTAATCTGCATGGTCAATGATCAGGCGCCTGTGTCGACTTGCCTGACGACCTGCACATGGCGTGTGGTTCGAATCCAAGCCTGGCAAGAAAACCTGCAGTCGCCCGGCAGGAGGCGGCCTATTTTATTTCAGCGACGGACTTGACGGAGCCATCTTTTTTTACCGCTTCCAGGCGTACCGGGAAACCCCACAGGCGGCGCACATGTTTGAGTACTTCTTTGGCCGTCTTTTTTTCCAGTGGCCGGCGGTGATTTTCCAGGTGCTGCAGTGTCAGTGAGCGGTCACCATCATTGTCGACGCTGTACACCTGTATGTTGGGTTCATTGCTGCCTACGTTGTATTGCTCCGCCAGTAACTGGCGCACCTGCTGATATCCGTCATCGTCGTGAATGGCGCCGATCTCGTAGGTTTCCTCGCTTTCATCATCAATGACTGTAAACAGTCGTAATTCACGGATCAGCCGTGGTGACAGGTATTGTGCGATAAAGCTTTCATCTTTGAAGTTGCGCATTGCAAAATCCAGAACTTCCAGCCAGTTTTCACCGGCAACATTTGGAAACCAGCGACGGTCTTCGCTGGTTGGCGACTCACAAATACGCCGAATATCCGTCATCATATTGTAGCCAAGCGTGTACGGATTGATGCCGGAGTAGTGCGGGTGATTAAACGCGGGTTGATAGACTACGTTGGTGTGTGACTGCAGACACTCGAACATAAACCCGTCGTTGACCAGGCCCTGATCGTAGAGGTCGTTCAAAATGCGATAATGCCAGAAACAGGCCCAGCCCTCATTCATTACTTTAGTCAGCCGTTGCGGATAGAAATACTGCGACATTTTGCGTACGATGCGCACGATTTCACGCTCCCACGGCTCCAGCAGCGGTGCGTTCTTTTCGATAAAATACAGCAGGTTTTCCTGCGGTTCTGCCGGAAAGCGGGCGGCCTTTTTCTTTTTCTTTGCGGTAACGTCCGGTGTCGGGATGGTACGCCACAAGGCGTTTACCTGCGACTGCAGATACGATTCGCGTTCGGTTTGGCGCACTTTCTCTTTTTCCATGGACAGTGGGCCGGGGCGCTTGTAGCGATCAATCCCCTGGTTCATCAGCGCATGACAGGAGTCCAGAACCAGTTCCACGCGCTCTTCCCCATGACGCTGTTCGCACTCGGCGACAAAATTCTTTGCGAACAACAGGTAATCGATAATAGCGTCCGCGCTGGTCCACGAGGTAAACAGATAGTTATTCTTGAAAAACGAGTTGTGGCCGTAGCAGGCATGCGCAATCACCAACGCCTGCATCGGTAACGTGTTTTCTTCCATCAGATAGGCAATGCACGGGTTGGAGTTGATCACAATTTCGAACGCAAGGCCCATCTGCCCACGGCGATAGGTCTGCTCATCAGTTACAAATTTCTTGCCAAACGACCAGTGGCCGTAGCCCAGAGGCATACCCACCGATGAATACGCATCCAGCATTTGTTCAGCAGTGATCAGTTCGATCTGGTTCGGATAGGTGTCCAGTTGATAACCTTGCGCAATGCGGGCGATTTCATCGTCGTAGCGCTGGATCAATGGAAAAGTCCATTCCGAGGACGTGGAGATGTAGTTTTTTTTCATGCGTCCTGTCGCTTGAAAAGCTCTCTGAATACCGGGTAAATGTCCTGTGGCGAGTCGATCTGGGTCATTGCAAAATTACCCGTTGCTTCGGCTAGCTTGACGTACTCATGCCATAGGGACTGGTGCTCGCGCGGCGTGATTTCCACGTACGCAAAGTATTGGGTATACGGCAATATATCGCGCGCCAGAATCTCGCCGCACCCCGGCGAGTCGTCCAGCCAGTTGTCGCCATCGGAGGCCTGGGCGGCATAGATATTCCACGCCGATGCCGGATAGCGATCACGCATGATCTGGCGCATCAATACCAGCGCGCTGGACACCACCGTGCCACCCGTTTCACGCGCGTGAAAAAATTCATGCTCGTCCACCTCGCGCGCTACGGTGTGATGACGGATAAAAACGATGTCAATACGTTCATAATTACGCTGCAAGAACAGATGCAGCAGAATAAAAAACTGTTTGGCCAGTGCTTTGCGTTGCTCATCCATTGAGCCTGACACGTCCATCAGGCAAAACATCACCGCCTGAGTGCTGGGTTTGGGGACCTTGACGCGATTGTTGTAGCGCAGGTCAAAGGAGTCGATGAACGGAACGGCGTTGACGCGCTTGCGCAATCGCTCGATCTCGGTCTGCAATGCAACCACCTGCGGGTTGCTCTCGTCGCTCGTTTTCAGGAGTACCTGCAGCTGTGCCTCGGCGTCATGTAGCTGCGTACGGCGCCCGGCGGACATGGCCATGCGTCGCGCCAGAGACTGACGCAGCGAGCGCACAACATTGATATTGGATGGCACACCGGTGGTCGTATAGCCGGCACGCAGGTATTTATAATCAGGGTCGCGGGTCATACGCCGCTTGATCATGTCGGGCAGGGCCAGATCTTCGAACATGAGATCCAGAAATTCCTTGCGCGACAGCTCGAAAACAAAATCGTCCTCGCCTTCGCCGTCATCACTTGCCTGACTACCGCCGCCGCCTGCGCCACCTGGCGGGCGCTTGACGCGATCGCCGCTCAGGTATTCCTGGTTGCCCGGCTGGACGACTTCACGCCTGCCGCCCTGCGAATGGTGAAAGACCGGCTCGGATATATCCTTGCTCGGGATCGACACCTTCTCGCCCTTGTCCATATCGGTGATGCTGCGCTGTTCCACGGCATCGCTGACGGCCTTTTTGAGGCGCTCACGATACCGCCGCATAAAACGCTGGCGATTCGCGGCGCTTTTGTTTTTACCATCCAGTCGACGATCGATGACATGGGACATCCCGCGCTCCGATTACCGCTTATGCGGTTCCCTAGGACGCCTTGCGCACACGCAAGTACCACTCTGACAGCAGGCGCACCTGTTTTGCCGTATAGCCCTTTTCGACCATGCGATCCACAAATTCGCGGTGTTTTTTCTGATCCTTTTCCGATGCTTTTGCATTGAAGGAAATCACCGGCAAGAGATCTTCCGTCTTGGAGAACATCTTTTTCTCGATGACAACGCGCAGCTTTTCATAGCTGGTCCAATCAGGGTTCTTGCCGTCGTTTGACGCCCGCGCACGCAGTACAAAATTGACAATTTCGTTACGAAAATCCTTGGG
>JABDLQ010000049.1 GCA_013002925.1 Gammaproteobacteria bacterium
GATTTACAGTGCGTTTCTTGCCCCCCCTGACACCGCACTTATCGGCTTTGTCCCCTGACGAGTGTGTGCGCTTAGGCCCTTTTTGTTCTCATGCTATCGACCCTGTATTCACCCGCCTCCTGAAGCACCTCGCCCATCCTTCAACCCGATTACCAGTTGCACGCGGACCAACACGGGAATCTTTTTTGATCAACCGGGGAAAACCAGACATCCAAATTATTGCGGTCCTGGCTAAATTTTATTTCGAACGGAAACCTGTACGATATGGCTACCCGATTCATTGATGGCCCAATGGCATGACCGTAGCTTCGAAAAACACACTCAGAACAATAGCCGCGGTGGTGTGGCTAAGTGGCGGGGTTGTTCTGTTGCTAAAAGGCATCACTTTGTTTGTACAGGCCGTCAAATTGAACCCCGGTCAATCCTGGACCTGGCTTGCCGTCGCTACCGGCCTATTGATTGGTGCTGTGAAGGCAAAGTTTCTGTTCGGCGGTTTTTGTCGCAAGAATTTGAACAGAATCGCTGCGCTGGACAACCCGCAGTTGTGGCAAGCCTACAGACCGGTTTTTTATCTGTTTCTGATGGCAATGATTTTGCTCGGAGCCACCCTCTCGAAAATGGCGATTGGCAACTACCCCGCCCTGCTGGCATTAATCGTCCTGGATTTCAGTATTGCCGCGGCGTTGCTGGGAAGTTTTCGAGAGTTCTTTCGTAATTCACAGCCCGGGGCGCCGCAGCAGTCAAACTGAGAATCTTATATTTGAACCGATTCGAATCCGTTTACAATGTGCAAACTTCTTAGCCGCCAAACGTCTGGCATTGACATTAAAACGGTATTTATTCAATGACCGGGAAGAACCCGGAACAGACCGTAACAAAACCTATCGAATGAGGCTTCAAAAGGCTGCCTGAACGTTCAGTGCCCGCATGGAATGCATGTTCGCTGCAACCATCCTGCAGATGTCGGCACTTCCCACGACGGTATTTTTCCCCAGCCGGGAGGAGGCGACTATTCGATCAGGCTGCGTAAGCGCCCTTTGCTGTCAGCTGCAAACGGAACCCAGGCCAGGCCCACAAAGTGAATCAGAATCTCGGTGCTTTTGGCCTTGATGACAATCTCGCTGAGCTCGGCATTTTGCATATTGAAACTGTCTCCAAGAGCTGCCACTTCCTCCTCCAGTTTGGCGTTCATTTCGAGAAGTTTTTGTGTCAGTGTTTCCAGGGTCTCTTCAGCGCGCGCAACATCGCCAGCCTCTTTGCGCGACGATCCAAGCCGGCCCATCGCGGTCCGCACGCGCGAAGCCGAGGTATAACTCACTTTTTTACGTCCCAGCAACGCGCCCAGGATGGCGGTGCCAAAGCTCATCGCCGTGTCCAGTTTTTTGCTCTTGGCCTGCTCTTTTTCGCGCTCCAGCGTTTGCTTTGCTTTGCGCAACCGCTCTTCCAATGCCGCGACCTTGCTAGCGTATTTACTGCGCAGTTTGTCCACGGCCAGATCACGCGCCTCGTTGGCCATAACCTGTAATCGCACACGAAAATCGCCAACCGATTCACCCGCCTCCGAGGTGGCCTTTAGCTCCTTGCTGCGATACAAGGTGATCGGGTTGTCGTTGCGCAACCAGCGTTTGAAAAGTTTTTCCCAGGCAAGGTAGTTCCTGGCTTTGGTTGCCGCCGCTCCCAGCTCTCCGTACTCGGCCTGGCCGGATTCACTGGCAGTCAGCAGATCGTCGAGCGCCATGTCCAGCGGCTCGGCCTCTTCCCACTGAACCGGCAGGGGTGGCTCATCGAATTCCCCGAGCATCAGAAAGTGTTTTTCAGTTTCCACTTTGTAACGGGCACTGGAATACACGACTTCAGCCGCACCAATAAACATCGGCTCATAAACCAGATCCCCCTCACAGGTCTGCGCACAGGGCAAAAAGTACTGGCTGATTTTTGGATCCAATGCCGGCGGAGTGCTGTCGACAAAACTGGTTACTGTTTCAGTCGCCCTGGCTTTACTGCCTCGACTCTTTTCGGTTGCCGTTACAGTGGGAGGGTTATCAGCGTTCAGCCGCTTGATCTGGTCTCGGGTCATGGGCCCGGCCAGATAGGACATGACCCAGCGGGTGCCGAACACTACATCCTCATCTTCATGCACATTGTGCAACAGGAATCGACGTTTTCCGAGCCCGGCCAGAATCTGCTCCATTTTTTGCTTATCAAACTTACCACCAGCCGCAGCGCCTTCAAGGCCCTCCATCACGCGCATTTTATCGCGTTCGGTTTGCAACCGGCCGATAAACCAGGTGCCTGTGTTCGACAGGCCCTTGTAGTCAAGATCCACCGGGTTTTGCGTTGACAGCACGAGCCCCAGACCGTAAGCCCGCGCCTGTTTGAGCATGGTGAGCAGCAGCTTCTTGGTCGGCGGATTGGCCGAAGGTGGCATGTAACCGAAGATCTCATCCATATATAACAGCGCGCGTAAACTGCCGGTGCCCGGTTGACTGCGCATCCAGCTCACAATGTCGGCCAGCAGCATCGAGACAAAGAACATACGCTCGGCATCAGACAAATGTGCAATCGAGACCACCGATACCTTGGGTTTGCCATCAGCAGTGTGCAACAGACGCGCCGTATCCAGCGGCTCACCCGTCATCCATGCGTCAAACCCCGGCGCCGCCAGTAAATTATTCAGACGCATGGCAAGAGCGAAACGATCTTTGGCTGCAAAGAAGGCATCCATTTCCATCACCCCGATTTTTGCCATCGGGGGTTGCTGAATCGCAGCAATGAGCGCGCCGATGTCCAGACTTTTGCCCTCACGCCAGTAGTGGTCAAGTACGTTGGCAATCAAAATGTGTTCGCGGGACGTAATCGGATCAGCGTCGATTCCGATTAACGATAAAATGCTGGTGGCGGTCGCCTGCACCTGGTCGTTATAGATGTCTTTGTCATTGAGCACGGCAGCCGGTGGTGGTGTGAAATTTTCCAGTACCGAGATCTGGCGTCCTGCGGAACTCCCCGGCGTGTAAATCGCAAACTCCGCGGTATCGCGCAATCTTTTGATGCGAGCGCCGTCCTGGCCCCAGCCTTTCAGGCCTTTTTTCCACAACGCCGCCTGGCCCGCGGCAAATTCACTGGCGTCCTGGCCACTGGCCTGGGCTGCCTGGGGGTCAATCCATGGTTTGAATTTTGCAGCACTGAGACTTGGAAAGGTGAGCAACAGATTGCCCATATCTCCTTTCGGGTCGATCGCAATCACCGGTACATTATCCATGGCCGCTTCTTCGATGATGCCGACACCCAGACCCGTTTTACCACTGCCGGTCATGCCGATAATCACTGCATGCGTCGTCAAATCCCGGGCATCATAGAGCACCAGTTCGTCGGTCATTTCATCCGATGCGACGTCAAATTTCTTGCCCAGATAAAATGCGCCAAGCTTTTCGAAGTCCTGCATTAACCTGCTCCCGGGAAAAACCAGACCCGCAGTTTACGCGCTCGCCCGCGACTTGAGAACCCGCCCTCATTACATTCGGACAATTTGCTACAATGCCGGACGCTCACTAACAGGCAGTCGCTCGTGGCATCCGGATCGAAAAAAGTTATTTATGCGGCACTCATCGGCAATGGCCTGATCGCCATCACCAAATTTATTGCCTCCGCCCTCACCGGCAGTTCCGCGATGTTTTCTGAAGGCGTTCACTCTTTGGTCGATACTGGCAACCAGGGATTGCTGCTCCACGGACTGCGGCGTGCCCGGAAACCCGCCAGCAAACGCTTCCCGTTTGGCCACGGCAAAGAAGTGTATTTTTGGAGTTTCACCGTCGCAGTGCTGATTTTTGGTGTTGGTGCCGGGGTGTCGCTCTACGAAGGCATACACCAGCTGTCAGCTCCGCACGCGGTGACCAATCCGCATATAAATTACATTGTGTTGGGTCTTGCGATTGTTTTTGAGGGTGTCGCGTGGACTTTTGCTTTTGTTGAGTTTAATCGGTCCCGAGGGGACCTCGGTTTTTTGGAAGCAGTGAGTCGCGGTAAGGACCCCACACTTTTTGCAGTACTTTTTGAGGATTCCGCCGCCATGCTCGGGCTGATTATCGCCCTGGGGGGCGTTGCGATCGGTGATCTTACCGGTAACTGGATTTATGATGGTGTTGCATCCGTTTTAATCGGGCTGGTGCTGGCCGCTGTGGCGTTATGGCTTGCTTATGAAACCAAGGGTCTGCTGATTGGCGAGGCAGCGATGCTCGATGTCGTTGACGGGATTCGCAGTATCGTGGAGAACGGTGAACATGTTGAAACGGTCAACGAAGTGCTGACGATGCATATGGGCCCGGAGTACGTCTTGCTTAATGTCAGTGTCGAGTTTTTCGATCAAACCAGGGCACCCGAAATGGAGGCTGCGATTGCAGCCATGGATCAGGAAATCAAAGCAGCCTACCCTGTTGTCAAACGTATTTTCGTCGAAGCGGAAGCCAGCCGCGACCTGGCTTTGCGCGCGCTTGCAACCTGACGAACTGCTGCGTAGCAGTAACGCGCAGGCTTCGTGGCAGCAGTGAGGCAGTCAATTTTTTCACGATGTAGCTCAGGGCATTTTTTCGTGCCGCAGATCCCGTTACTCGGTCGCCTCACGGTAGGCCCGGCGATACGTCGATGAGTCCGGTTTCAGGTCAAATGCACGCTTATACTGCTTTATGGCATCGATGCGGCGGCCCAGAAGATCCAGCGTCCGTGCCATCGAGTAGGCTGCCGCCGCGCTCTTTGGGTGGTCCCTGAGCCGGCGCTGATTTATGGTCAGCGCCTCCTCAAGATGTCCGGCTGCGTTATCAACAGCACCCAACGCCGTGTAGGTACGGTATAAGGAGCGATGAACAGAAGCTCGCCAGGGGTCTTTTTCTAACAGCGCCAGGTCCAGCTGCAGCGCAGTGTTCAGTGCGCTCTGCTGGTCATCGGGACGACCGGCTGAGGCATAGGCGTTTGCCAATCGTCGGATGCGCGACCGGCTATCGGGCGCATAAGCCAGATGACGCTCATATAAATTGATACTGTGATTCCATGCACCAACCCGTGCATACCGACCCGCAAATTTTTTGACCCCTGCCTCGATGCGATTAGCCACACGTTTGCTACTGGTGCTGCTATGAATAGAAATCTGGGTGAGCATGATAGAACTTGCAATCGCCACCACGAAGACAACCACGCAATTGCGCGCCACGCGCTCTTCAGATCTGCTGTGCAGTTTTCCGTAGGTCAATACCGCAAAAAACAGCAGCGCCAGTGCGACAAACAGCTCTGCCAGTTCTGCTTCATTAAAATTGAAAAAACCCAGTTCGCTCACGGCGGCCATGGCGAACATTGGAGTCAGACACAACGGCGGTGCAGCGACACCAAGCCGCTGACCAAACCGGGCAATGCCGACGCGGTAGTGCAGCAACACCGGGTAGATGACCCCGTAAACGAAAATACCCGCGGCCAAAACCCAGGTCAGCACGTCTTTTAGCAGCGTGCTGTATGGCCCCGTCAGCATATTGTGCAGATTGGTTTCGCCCTGCAGGTTTTCGCGCTGAAAAAATTCGGGCGATTTCCAGCCCAGCACCTGTTGACCCCAGGAAATTTCTTCCATTGCGGTATAGAACGCTGCAAGGCCCAGCAAGACCCAGAACCAGGCCCTGATCGAACCCTGATGTTTTACAATCAACACGCTGACAATGACAATGCCGGTGAAGGCAGAAAATTGCAGCCATTCGCCATACAGATTTTCATACGTAGCGTACAGATAACCCATCGGATAGAACAGCAGACAACCACTGATTACGACCAGCAACAGGGCAAAAATACCAAGGAGTACAGGGGTGGTTTTCATACGGGGTCCTGAGAATGGTAACAGCGGACGCGCAGCGTACCGACACCCGGGTAATGTTACCGGTAATGCGTGACGAAACACTGCGTTACGTCACAATTTGGTAGCCACAGACCCCGCAATTCAGCCAGCATGGGGCCAGGTTGCCACCATCTGAAGTCAACGGCAGAATTTAAGATACTCAGCGTTCGCAGGCTGCCACCGACATTGCTTAATTAATCTCGGGCCTTTACGAGCAGCGCAGCGACGCGGGCATCTTTGCCAGGTTACATTGTCGCAAAACAGGCATATCTCAGCGCATCACCAGGCGATTGCCATGGCCTGCGGTTTGCAATGGGTTGCTGTTTCAGCGTCTTTGCGAGAGGCGCCAAGACGCGGCAATCTCTGTCGGGTCACGTCGCCATCCAACAGACACATGTCACCGCAGCATAGGGGGACAGCTGCGCTCTACGGCGTGCAATGACTTCAGCTCCCGACGCCCCGATGAAAAAATCTAGGCCTCTAACCCAACACATTCGCCGCGGCCTGTCTATCGTGAAGAGATTTTTTGAACAAACAGTGCAAATTCATCGAGAGCTGCATGCACATTCGGATGGTGGCGATCGCTCATGAACTCCTCGTCGCTGATGCCGTTTTCAAAAAGTGCAATAAGCCGTTGTGAATCGGTTTCTTGTTCCATGTCCAGATAGCTCGATGCCAGGCGCAATGACAACTGCGCGGGATCCACGCCAAAAGCGTCACATGACAGCGTCGCAAGATCGTGCTCATCCAACAGATAACTGGCGAGCTGTGGGGAAGTTTGTATGCCGATTGCTGCCAGTTGCGACCGCCAGTGATCAAAGTTTACGGTGAGATAAAAGGCGCCTTCCGGCTCGGTGCATTTAATATCAAGCGCTGTCAGACCAGCATAGATGAAACGCGTGCGCACACCGTGTATCGCCGTACAGGTAGCAATATAGGCCTCGATGTCCTCATCGTTTGCGTAAGC
>JABDLQ010000058.1 GCA_013002925.1 Gammaproteobacteria bacterium
CTGAATTTCAGTTTCGCGATGTTCGTCCCGCTCAAGCAACTCGTTTTGCCAGGCCTCCCAATTCGAACGCGTTCCGGTTTCCAGTTCGTCGGCAAGGGCCTGCAGGAACAGTCCTGCATCACAGCGGGCGCCAATGTTGGGCCGGCGATTTCTATGCAAATCTGTGCGGCTGCGGTTTGCAGAGATCAGGCACGCGCTGCGGCGGATGGTGCGTCCGTAGTCGAGCCGAAAATCCGAAGGAACACCGGCAAGGATAACCAGATCCGCTCCACGCAGCGCTTTGCGCCGTTGGTGGCGTCGATGCAGTGGATGAGCGGCGCCCAACAATCCGCGCGCCATCCCGGACAGGTAGACCGGCATACCCATTCGCTCCACGGCCCCAGCGACATTGTGCACATTTTCCGCAGTTACCAGTGCCTGACTGCCGACAACAAGGACCGGTTTATTACATGCAAAAATGCGTTTGGCACAACGCTTTACCACTGCCGATGACGGTGAGGGTGGAGTGATTTGCAGTGGCGATGGCAGACTGTCCGGCTGCAGCCCGGAGAACAGGCGGTTGACATGACGGCCGAGGTAAGCGCGCACCGCTTTTTCTCCGAGAGTGTCACCGCGGGGCATACTGTCGCTGAACCATTCGCGCACGACCTCTTCTGCATACAGCAA
Organism: Gammaproteobacteria bacterium; assembly: GCA_013002925.1. Classification (GTDB taxonomy): domain Bacteria; phylum Pseudomonadota; class Gammaproteobacteria; order Steroidobacterales; family SZUA-146; genus SZUA-146. Next base: position 667 of record JABDLQ010000058.1, read on the forward strand.
ATCCACGGGACACTCGATAAAAACGGGGCCCGGAATACCGCTACTGGCAACATGAAAAGCTTTGATCATTGCCGGTACCAGATCGCGCACGCGGGTTACCGGGTGGGCCCACTTGACGTGTGGACGCATCAGGGCCATCTGATCGATATCCTGCAGTGCACCGCGTCCTTTCAGAGCCGTGGCTGCGGCACCACCGATCAGTACCAGCGGCGATTGTGCCAGCTGGGCATTTTTGACCGCCGTGATGGTATTTGTCGCACCCGGACCAGCGGTGACCGCTGCGACACCCGGCACACCCGTCAGCCGTGCAACGGCATCGGCAGCGAACACCGCGGTGGCTTCGTGACGTACATCGACAATACGAATGCCGAGGTCCTTTGCGCCTTTCAGAATCGGTGATATGTGGCCGCCACAGAGTGTAAACAGAAAGCGCACCCCGTGCGCTTTTAACACTTGTGCGATGAGTTTTCCGCCGTAAGTGCTCATGAATGCGGCCACGCCAGATGAAAATCCCTGCCTGTGACTACCGCTGCCGGTACCGTCATCGGCGGTGGATTGTCGGGCACAATGATGTCCGCCTGCGCATTGGCCAGAAGGTCACGCTCGATGTCAATCCCTGGCATGACGGCCAGCAATTTCAGGCCGGCCTCATACAGCTGTAACACGGCAAGATCCGTTACGTAAAAAATCTGCTTGCCACGCGCGAGATTCACGCGGCCATTAAATGAAACTTCGTGAACTTGCTGTACCAGCTTTGGCATTCCTGCTTTTTTCACTTGTAGCCGTTCTCCGTTACAAACAACGCGGGCACCTTGCATCCATTTGCCGATAAAAAATACCGTCTGCGCAGCTTCTATAATACTCGGTGCGCCGCCGGGTCCGACATAGTCGGTGAGGCGCTCCCCACGATTGGACAGATTGATATTGCCGGCCGAATCAAGCTCCAGAAAACCCAGCATAGCAGCATCAAGACATTCAGCGTAATGGTGAAACATCCAAGCGGACGATTCGAGACGCATCGGCTGTACCGCCGCGCCAAAGAATATACCGGACGCCGGCGTACCCCCGTACACACCAGACTCGGTCGTGAACGTGATGTTTTTATGGACACCACTGCTGCACAGTACGCGGCACACCTCCTCTGCCAGTCCAACACCAATATTTACTGTCGCGCCGGGGGACACATGGTTCACGAATGTCGTTGCACCCAGACGTGCCAGCGCCTGATCAACGGGGCCGCGATAAGGTGTGATCCGTAATGTTTCGTTGATAAATCTCAGGCGCCTCACCGCGTCTTTATTTCCCTGATCCGTACCTGGCACGAACATCGGCCAATACCTTTTTTGCGGCACGGATCCAGTCTGCTCATTGTCGGGATTAATGACGATCATATCCACATCTTTTGCCGGCAGGCTGATCAGTTTGTCATCGCGTTCAATCAGACCACTGACGCAGGCGCAGACCAGCCCCCCGTTGTGACGCGCTGCACGCGCCGCTTCGATGTTCTCGGTAATGGTTGCCGCATGATGAAAGTAAATATTGCCATTGTGATCGGCATACGGCGCATTGAAAAGTGCCACATCGATATGTGGCAAGGTATAAATCAGTTCATCAGGGTGAGCACCTGCCTCGATGAGTTGCAGGTCCGCGCGTGGCGTCACAGGTGAACCGCGGCCGACGCGCGGATCAAGAAACGAACCAACACCGGTAGCGCTTTTCACCACATTCCTGCCGTACCCCTGGGCTTCGATAATGTGCGTCATTTCCCCCTGCGGCAAAACGTGCAATTCCAGTTTGTTGCAATCGGCCAGATGGAGCATGGCCTTGGCTGTTTCCACATGACCGGTGATGTACCGTGTGACGAGGCCACTGCGTGCCACTTCTTCGACGGTCCCCGGCACACGCCCACGACCGCCCTGACCAGCGACAGATATCCAGGTGAGTCCCCGTGGACCGCCTGTTTGCTCAAAATGCTCGCGGATCGCCCGAAAAAGAATTGAACATCGTGCATTACCGGCAATTCCGCAGGAGATCACGCAAGCCTCGTCGGGTATCAGGGCCGCCGCTTCGCGTGCCGATTTAAAACTGGGGGGCAGTTCCCGATCAGGGGCGTAAGCTGTATCGAACCGCTCCCAGTTCCACCGCCAACGCGCAATGTGCGCAATCAGTTTTGTCCGCTCGAAAATATTCACATCACCTGTATGCCCCACGGATCACAACGGATCACAACGGTCCATGGTCGCTACAATTCGCTGATCACGCTACCCGAACATATACGTAGGGACTACACTTAATGACAGTTTGTGACGAGAATCTTAGGGTCATCGCCAGACCGAGTGGTTATGGCGACACGCTACCGGGGCCTGGTGGTTGTAAAAAGTAGTCTGCAAAAAACACAAAATCGCCAAAATTCGCCAAACCATCGCCATTGAAGTCTGCATCACCGCTGGTCACAGTGTTAAAGAACGGCACCCACGCCGAGACATCAAGAAAATTTACAACGCCGTTGTTATCAAGATCGGGGTCGCAAAAATTACCAAAACCATCACCGTCCGTATCCCGCTGCAGTGGGTTGGCAACTGCCGAGCAGTTGTCGAGATCGTCCGTTTTCTGGTCCGCATCAGAATCCGCAACACCGAAACCCAGCCCGGAGTTTATCCACGCTGAAACCAGCGCAGTGCCTTCAGGATCCACAATTTCTGTGCCGAGAATCGGCATGCGCGCAAAGTCCAGTCTAAGCATGCGTATTAACAACATTGACAGATCGGGATTACCACGAACCAGGATTTTAGCCCCCGGTATACCCAGATCCCCTGCCATCGGGTTTTCATCGGCTGCACCCATCGACTCGCCAGCAATGAAATAGCGTAAATCCATGGGTCCAAAACCGGGCCCGCTCGGCTGATGACAGGACGCGCAGTTGGCATGCAAATAGCCCCGGGCACGCTCATCCAGTGGCTCCATGGTGTCAGTCGGATCTGGCAGCGCATCGAGTTCAGACACGGGCGCACTCAACCCACCGGCGATCAGACCGATGCTGTCAAAAGTGGTGAGCTGGTTTGCCGTCAATGCGGTATCGGAATAATAGTAGTCACTGTTGAGCTGCGCGATTTCCGGTCCCAGGCTGACATTAGCTACCGCCGTGTGGCAGGCAAAACAGACAAAAGGCGATGGAAACTCCCAGGTTTGTCCATTAATTACTGTGGTCTTGCCGCCGGATAGCAAAGTGGCATCCGTTTGCTCCGCATTCCATTCATAGCTGTAACCGGTCCAGTTGCCGTCGAGGCCTTTCACGAGCAGGCGGGTCTCGGCAATGACATCACCGAGTCGAAATTCCTTGATCAGAACTGTACCGTTCGGAAACTCGAAATTGCCATCGGGTAGAACGGTAATCTGAGTATCCGGTGTATCCCAGTCCGGCATCGCAATCCAGCGTCGTTTCACCGCGTTGTCCGACCATAACGGTGACGCAGGAGCGTAGGGAATAAGTCCTGGCGCGGGTGCACTGGGATCGCCTGGGAGAAAGCACCCGGTTTGCGACAGCAAACTCGCGGCACCCCCTTCCATGCTATCCGCTGTCTGCCTCAGTCGATAGACGTTGCCATTATCATCTTGTAAATACACTTCACCGTCATCGCCCTCTACAACCCGGTGAATGTTTTTTGCAAGCGGCATCAACACTTCACGGGCAACAGTGTGCACCACTGAATATTCGGCCATCAACAGACCGTTCTCAATATAGACGTAGTGTCCCTGCAGCGCCGGCGTAGCGGTACCCCGATACGCAATTCCGTTGTCGCGACCAGACTTTTGTGAACTGTCTATAGTCCGTGCGGGCGCGGTGCTGCTGACGGCATCGATGGAATCCGCAACTGACACAAGATCCAGATGACGGGCTGGTGTCGGCGGTGCA
>JABDLQ010000076.1 GCA_013002925.1 Gammaproteobacteria bacterium
CGCTGCGTTACGGATGGACCGCCATTGCTGTGTTCTTGTTGTTGGGCCTGTTTCTTGAGTCTTTGCATCTGATCAAGGCGCCGTTTTACATGGAAATCAATATAAGGCGTGAGCTATGGACGCTGGCACATGCGCACGGCACACTGCTGGGTATCATTAATATTGTATTTGCATTGTGCGCGCTGGCCTGTCTTCCCGATGAGACTAAACGGGCGCGGGCATCTGTTACGCTGCGAGCCGGTGCGCTTCTCATGCCGGTTGGCTTTTTACTGGGTGGTGTAGGCAATTCAGAAGTCGACCCGTCTCTTGCTATTGTATTTGTGCCTATCGGTGCGCTGTTGGTGTTACATGCAGTATCCGTCACGGCAGTTGGAGCCTGGCGCAACAGCAGCTAGTGCTACTGGTGACAGATTCGCTAAACGGGTCGCGCTTCACCTTACCCTGGTTGATACCCAATTCCGAACGATCGTCTGCCCGGGCGAGAGTCGCAACGCTTGCCCGGTGGGAAGGTCAGAAGAACAGTCCAACTTAAAACATTCGGTCTCTGAAAATCCGGAAAAAATTTTGTTGACACCCCTTGAAACGCTTGATTTTCGCCCTATGTAAATAGTGTCCGGAGATTCTGGACATGGCATTTGTTTCAAACAGAGGAGGAAAAAATCAATGGAAACAGTTCGTTATAACCCTTTGGGAATGGGCCAATTGCAAGACCAGATTAATCGGTTGTTCAGCAACTGGGGCGATAACGAAAGCAGCAGTGTGACGGCCGACTGGATCCCCAGTGTTGACATTATGGAACTGGATGAGAACTTTCAGCTCTTCGTCGACGTTCCCGGAGTCAATCCCAAAGATGTTGAAATCACGTTGGACAACGGTGTGCTGACGATCAGTGGACAGCGCAACATTGAGTTCTCGGTAGACGAACAGCAGATTCGTCAACATCGCCGGGAGCGCGGCAATGGCCGGTTTTATCGACGTTTCATCCTGCCAGATACGGTAGACGGTGAGAAAGTCAAAGCCACGGGCCGTAATGGGGTGCTCGAAGTGCATATCCCCAAACTCGCCAAGGCGAAACCGCGACGCATTAGTGTCGCCGCCTGAACGTAATAAAGCATAACGTTGTTAAACATGGGTACGGGGAGGCCACACTGAGTGCTGTCTGGCCTTCCCGGATCCCGGATTACCCAATCGATTAACATGACAGGGGCACCCGTAACGGTGACTTTAGCGTGAGCATTGCAGGTGCAGTTTTGCATTTCATGCCGTTGCAGGTAGCCCGGTCTATTTGCAAGGAGACTGCTCAAATGAAAAATCAGACTATGCACAATGTATGGGTTCGAGGTGTTGCGATAGTGCTGTCTTTATTTGCTTCACAACCGCTGCTGGCGACCCCGGTGGCAACAGAAGTGGCGACAGTCATTCAGCAAAAATTCAGTGAAGTTCCCGTAGAAATATTGCCTGCCGGAAAGCCGGATGCAGTGATATTGAGGGGCGGCCCGGTTTCAAATGAGGTTGCCAATCAAATCTCGCTCTCGGCAGCTAAAGTTCCAGGAGTTAATGAGCTCATCAATGAAATCGAAGTTGAGTAACACCCGCGTTTCCTGAGAACTTTTGCTGTTTGCAGGCATTGACCGGTCGGGACCGTGTAGTGTGCACGGTCCCGATTTTGCATTTCGGACGAGGGCATCGCCATGCCTCAGTTGCGGGATTGACCCTGTTTCTCGCCCCCAAAACACAATCCCCGTGTGTCGCGGAGAGTGCGACCCGGAAAGTACGGTCAGGCTCTGGGCAAAGTCGTCATGAGACAAACGAATAACACGAAGTCAGACTCTTGTAACCAAAAAACAGTATGTTGGAAGCAGCGGGGGGGACAATTCCATCTCCCACTGAGTGTTTTCCTTGATAGGCGTGCAGTCATCGAAGCTGCATTGTAAACCCTATACAGAACGACTCAGGGGAATAACAATGACACTAAAAAACCGCATACTTTTCTTACACCGCTTGCTGGCAACTGCTGTGATGATTTTTGTGGCACCCGCACTGCTGGCTGCCAACCTCATTATTGACGATTTCTCTACCAATCAGGGACCGCTGAATGTGTCTCCCGCGCTGGGTCCGTTGACGGACTCTTCCTCTGCCAGCGGTGCTGGTATTCTGGGTGGTTCACGTGATCTGGTCTTGTCGACCGATTCCGGGAGCAGTGTCTTCAGTTCCAGCGCGCAGGTGGCAGGTGGTGTAGCGCAACTTGCTGACAACTCCCAGTTCTCCAGTGACTTGTTGTTTCAGTGGGATGGCGCTGACAATGCCGCGTTGGCCCTGGACACCACCGGTCTGGCAGGTATTGATTTAACGACCGGTAGCAATAATGCCTTTGAACTTGGACTGGTCTTTGACGACTTGCCCGCAACACTGCAATTTAACGTTTATTCGACCGATGGCAGTGCGTCGACTGTTACGTTTCCGGGTACCGGTCTGATTTTTACAGACCTTAGCATTCTTGTACCGTTTGCATCATTTACCGGCGGTGCTGATTTTACTGATGTTGGCGCGATAGAATTGTTGATCAGTTCGCCAACCAACGGTCTGGACATTTCATTCGATTTTCTGCAAACCAACGTGGCTCCGGTGCCTGTTCCCAGTGCAGTGTTCTTTATGGGTAGCGCCCTGTTTGGACTGGGACTGCTGGACCGTCGTACTGATTCGGAGTGATCGTATCGCCTTTGCAAAATCATCTTTACCCCCTTCATCTGCCGGTTTTCTCCCAAGTGCCTGGCAGATTGAACCCCCACGCTGATCTGATCAGCGCTCTTTGAACCCGCTGTTTACAGCGGGTTTTTTTTGATTGTGTGTGAACGCTTCGCCCCCGAGGGCAGCAGTTTGCACGCTTTGTACGCAAATTGCCCACCCGAAACTTTGAGCTGGTAACTGCAGAGGCTCCGCATACCGGCCGCAACTGGCGCTTGCGCCCGAACGGTAAACCATGCTGTCTGGCCGGTTTTGCGCAGGAAGAAATACCGTGAGGGAGGTTTGCCGAGATCCTGAGGGATTACCCCCGTACTTAAGGTCAACACGTTTGGCCACACTTGAAGATAAGCCAAAGCCTGTCTGGCGACTGGTAACAGTACAGACAGATATCGGGCTGTAAACGGTGAGGTACCGCACAGGGAAACGCTGGTGACACCACTGTTCGGCACACAAATAAAGAGGTAAAAATCATGATTAACAAACCATCCTTAGCCGCCGTCACACGATGTTGTGCGGCGCTACTAGCAACAGCGATGCTGGCATTTTCAGCATCCGCTGATCCGGTGGTGACGGCCTGGAACACCTTCAAGTTTCCGGGTCCACAACCGGGTTGTACAGGCGTGGGTCTGCGCATCACGCAATACTGGGACCGACTTGACTGCGGATTTTCCAATGCTACGATTGCTGAAGCCACCGCTTCATCCGCCGTGGAAGCTACCATCCTGGACAAGGATGGTAACGTTCTGGAAGTTCAGCTTGCCGCGTATGACTCAGTCGATGATGACTGGCAGGTCAGCGTCGATCCTGGTAATGCACTCAACCTGCCATCCTGGCCAGCCGGCAAATTTACCATTCGCATTTCGCGAGTGAACGGCATCAATGGCAACTTCGGAGAAATCGATTTTCTGGTAAACCAGCTCGGAGGAGAAATCTCTGTCACAAATTCCGGTATTGCTGCCGGGGATCCGATTCAGGTTGCGGGACGCATGTTTCAAATTGATGAAACCTCGACGCTAAACCCACCCAGCGAAACAGATGTTGGCGCAAGCTTCTTCCTGCAGGTGGTCGAGCCTTCAGGCGCCGTTATCTGGACCTCGTCGCAGATCACTGCGCTTGGCGATGGCACGTTTATTCACATGATACCCGGTAGTGCTACTGCCGGATCGAGCGCCACCAATGTGGCGATCGAAATTGTGAATGCCACCTACACCGATCCGGTGACCGAAGAATGGGCGGCTGACAAGGCTGGCTCTGTACCCCTGGTATTTGCCGGTCCACCGGTCGATGGTAAAGTCGAACTGGACAACTCCTTCGTGTCTTCGGTGGGTTGGGTCAAACCCGGCGACTCGTATCCGTTTCGCATGTTTGTGCGCAATAACTCACCTGTCGATGCAACCAACGTATCCGTTACTGTACCGGTTGTTGATGGCACGACGTTTACGAATGTTACAACGCTGACCGCCTCAGGTACCGCCACCATTGTGGGTGGTGAGATCTCCTGGAACGTCGGCACCGTCCCTGTGGGTGGTGTGGCCACTTTGGTGGCGCTGGCCAAGGCTGATACTTCCGTACAGGACGAACAGATTGTCTGGAAAGATTTGTCGACGACCGCAACTCTCAGTTATACCGAAGATGTCGATATTGTTGATGTCAGTCTGGGTCCAAAAGTAATTCCGCCAGACCCCGCGTATAACACGGCGCGTTACGGCTATCGGCCATTTGTTGTGATACCGGTGGACTACCGCGATCGCAAACACGGTGCCGGCAGCACCGGGCAGTTGATCGATGACAAAATCAATTCACCCAACGTCATCGGATCTACCTACAACCTGTGGCAGGAAGTGTCTTTTGGCCAGCTGGCACCTAACGGCGCAGTGCCGTCAGCAGATATCGCAACGGGCGATTTTACGGTCGACTGGAAGAACCCGGATCGCACGGATAACGAGTTTCAGTTTGCCAGCCACACGCCAAACGGCGCTTGTGCGGGCGCATCTTTGGGTGATTCAGCAGGTACACCTCTGTATCCCGAGCGGATCAATAATGGCTGGTACCAGCTGCCCGGTGACACCAACTACTACGGTGGTGATGGCACCAGTTTTGGTTCGATTGGTGGTGCCCTCGTAGGGGTTGGCGCTTTGGTGTCCATCGATGATGCCTGTGGCCCTACCGGCAAAGCGGTTTATGACGCAGCAGTAATAGCTGATCCTGAGATCGACTACAACGAGTACGATACGGACAAAGATGGCGTGGTGGATTTCACCATGATGATCTTTGTGGGTGTCGGCGGAAACGGTGAGTCGCAGCTTAGCGCGCCTCCGTATGACAACATCTGGCCGCACTCTGCCAGCCTCGAGTTCTGGTACAGCGATCCGGTAACCGGTCAAAAAGGTTATGTTTCGGATGATCAGCTGACCGATCTTGAGGGTGTTCCACAATGCTGGATTGATACTGATTACAATGCGTCTGCCGACTGTGCAGCCAATGGCGGTACCGGTAACGATACGTTGCCACGCTATGTTGCGGTTGGTCCGTACAACGTGAATCCGGAAGGCTCGCTGGAAAACGCCAGTGTGATTTCTCATGAATATGGTCATTCATTGGGCCTGCCGGACTTCTATTGCACGGGTACGATGAGTTGCTACGGTGACTGGAACCTGATGGCTACTGACAAGTCACACCACATGGATGTCTTTGGCAAGCAGGAACTGGGCTGGATTATTCCCGAGCCGCTGCAACCCAATACCAGTGGCACCATTGCCGGTTTTGGCGAGTCCAAGATCGACACCGGTACGATCAACTGGCAAACACCAAATGGTGTGCCGTACACATTGAGCGCATCAAACGGTAATCAGAATATCCATAACGCGGAAGCGTACGTGGTAAAACTGCCGTCGCCGAAAATCATTGATGTCGACAAAGTAGCCAATGATGCTTCGCTGGATCATGTCTATTACTCGAAAGCAGGCAACGATTTTGGCTGTGCACCGCAAGCAGGTCATAACCTCGATTTCTGGTTGCCGGAAGCCAAACCAGGCGACACGGTGACTGTCTCGATCAAATCCTACTGGGACATAGAGTGGGATTGGGACTATGCTTTCTTCCTGGCGTCATACGATGGCGGGTCGACCTATAACTCGATCGCATCGGATAATCTGTACACCACGGAGTCGACCAACAACCCGAACAATGTGGGCTGTCTGTCTGACTTTGGGCGTGGACTGACCGGCACCAGCGCGTCTTATGCTGCTGGCACGCAAAACGTCGATCGCCTGACCGCTGTGTACGATGATGCATCTAGTTTCATTCCCGACAGCTTTACGTTCACGATTCCAACTGATGCTGCGGGCAGTGGCGATCCGTCAAACTATGACGATGCGGTGTTCCGCTTCTCATATTTCACGGATCCTGCATTTGTGCGCCCAGGCTGGTTCATTGACGATATTGTCGTAACGGTGAATGGCAATGTGGTGTATTCCTCTGACTTCGAGACTCACCCCGAAAGCCGTATTTTTTCGGGTGGCTGCAAAGCTGAAGGCCGGGTGACGGACATCTGTACGTCAGGCTGGAGTCGCATCTCGGCTTCTGCAGGATCGGCCGCCGACCATGCGTACTACATGGAAATGCGTGATCGCACAGGTTTCGATTTCGACGGTAACGGCGAAAACGACCGCGGCGCCATCGCGTTCCAGCCGGGACTGCTGCTGGTGTACTCTGATGAGACCCATGGATATGGTAACAGCGGAGAAACCGAGCATCCAAACCAGACGCCGGTGGACGCAGTTCCTGAACCGGGGGACCTGGCACCGAATCTTGATGCGTTCCGTGTAGGTGGTACGACACACTATGACGACTGGGGTCCGGATGGCTACGTGGACAGCTACGAAGATGCGCATGATCCAAATGGTGAGAATGCCTTCCGTCACAAGTTTGACTGCTTCTCGTTTGATGTGTTGACAATGACGGGTCACACAACGATCGGTCCGGCGTATCCGCTGCCGGGTGATCTGACCGGTGATGTCAGTTATACAACGGGTGCCGAACCAAACTGTGCGCAGTTCAAATACTGGCCCACAGACGACTTTGATCTGGATGGCATTATCGATGCCGCCGACAACTGTCCGGAAGTGCCAAACGCTGACCAATTGGATAGCGAAGGCGATGGCATTGGCGA
>JABDLQ010000081.1 GCA_013002925.1 Gammaproteobacteria bacterium
TGATAGGCGATCATTTTGCCGCTGCGATCCCAGACCACCGCACCATTGCGCGACTCACCGTCGGTCAGCATTTGTGCCTCATCGGTGCCGTCAGGATCAAGCATGAAAATCTGTGAAAATTCACTGCCGCCGGCGTCCATCGTAAAAATAATTCCGGACCCCTGTGGCTGACGTGACACGCCTCCGGCCGGCTCATTAAAAAATGTCAGTTGGGTGCGCGCACCGCCTGGATGACCAACCCGGTGAATTTGCCTGACATCACCAAAACGTGTGGTGATGTAAATGCCATCGCCGTCCTCCGTCCAGCCTTGAAACCCGGCGGAACGGACGTTTTGATAGCGATTAAGATCCGTGACGATCGAAGCCGGGATTTCTGGTACGTCTTCCATGATCAGGTTGCCATTGTTGGCCTCGCTGCGCATCACGTCGGCTGATACCCAGTGGCCGTATACAAGCAGCGCCAGGCTGACTATGGGGATGAGTTTGTGGTTCACGCTGACTCCTTCGATAATAAAGGTCTGTCGGGCGACTTCAATTTGGCGTAATGCCTTGCGCCTGTAGGCCAAATCTATTGAACTAACGCTTTTTCAGACAGTGGTTTTCGTAGCTTTCCGATAATACTCGTTACAAAAAGAACTTGCATGCAGACTGTGGGACCTGTCGATGTTTTAGCCACTCATGGCAACTATCCATGTTTTCTTTTGTGCGATCTCAACGTACCGCCGACTTTTTGCAGCGCTTTGCCCAGACGTTCATAAATCGACGCGCCGTTGTTGTCACGGGCGAGCAGGCTTGCCGTGTGCGCAGCACAGAGGTTTTCAGCATCTTGCCAGCAGTCGATCAGTTCTTCTGCCCAGTCACGAAAGTCATCCGCAGCACCTGCCCGGCGTTCCAGGGCTTTTGCCAGCGTGGGGTGAAAGCTGACCGAGTCACCCAGGCCGGCGAGCCGCATCGGTAGCGGCAGGTGCAGGTACATTATCGTATCGTCCGAATGAATCGTCATGGAATAGCGATGCAGCGCCAGCACAGAGGAGAAATGGACGTTTTCGTCGGCAGACACGAAATCAACTCCGCCGGGAACGGAAAAATCAAAATCATCTGCATAGCGCTGATGCAATTTTATATCTTCGGTGCGCAATTTTGCCCACGGCAGGTTCGGGAAGCGGGCATGATGGCGTTGTGTTCCATATAAGCTAGCGTGCGGGTACTGTTCATGCATATGAGTAACATGGATCGTGTGAAACGGATGCAGGTTCAAAATTGCTTCAATGTTGGCACCATCGTCAGTTAATTCCGCGACTTTCTGTCGCGCCCGGACCCCCAGCGTATAGGAGTCCAGAAACACAAATTTGCCGCTTGCCAGCTGCACCAGCGAAGCTTGCGTGCCGACGTCGATTACACCGCCAATCCTGAACGATCCGCGGAAATTCCAGAAGTCTTCCGAAACCTGAATGATTTGTCCTGACATCGGGGGTAAGCGCTCCTGTTTATTGGCAAAACACGGGATTGACACCGGGTGGCATGATGCCACGGTCGCGCACGATGCTTAAAGTTTTGTCCGGGTTTTTTCCGTAGTACGGGGGTTTCGATGATGGTTGCGAATCTGGATCATTTACTCGATGAGGGCTCACCGCAGAAAACTTGTTTTAACCCAGAATGATCGGGTGACCACGCTCATCAATCTGGCAATACTACCTGTTTTAAGTCGCACTGACAGAATATTTACAATCCACTGAGTCCGGGCCTGGCGTAAAACCAAGCCAATTATGGTTCTGACGGTTGGCGCTACGCCGGGCTTCTTAAGCGGTACAGGCGGCGTCAATTTCGGTTTTCTGTGTCTTTGGGTTGCAGGTAGTTGTCTACAACATTCCGTCCAACCGCCCGCCCTAAATTGACGCCTGCAACGGAGTCGTAGCGAAAATGAATGCCAAGATAAACCCGGGACAAACCGCACTGCGTAGCAGCCTCCGAAAAGTTTTTAAAGTTTCTGGTCGGCGGATGCATCTCGACTTTTCCTGAAAAGGGGCCTGCTATATCCACCATTGCAATGCGCATTGTAAACGCGTACTCATTTCCAAAAACGTTTTCAAATGCAGTCATCGCCGCAGCGCATGCCGTACCATGAGCGGATGGATAGGATGGAAACGCATACGTATGTCGATGTGTATTGGTCCAGGTTTCCTCCGGTGTTGTGTCTGGGTTGCCGTCATTCGCGGCCCACCGGATAGCCGTAAACGGCCGCCAGTGATTATAGTAAAACTTGTTGTCGAAACTGCTGACGTAAGCATCAAAGATTCCCATGTTCAGGAGCGCCAGCAATCTTACGGCCTCCGCCAGCGACAATTCTTCTTTTTCAATCAGGTCACGCGCAAGCCGGTTATGCGAATTCTCCGCAAAGTCTTTCCACCACAGTGCAATGTGTGTCTGGTCCGGCGTCCGGTGCATGCTTTGGAAACGACCCAGCCCCTTGACCTCCCCGAAGGCCTGGGTGTAGGCGTCGCTTAAGATCTCCGGCGGAGGGGGTGACCTGAATTGCCCCGGAGTCTGCAAAGCAAAGCCCTGTGCTTTTGCCCAGCCCGCACCAAATATGAATCCTTCCGGTGTGCCGCTGTGCTCCCTGAACTCGGCATAAACGCCTGGCGCCATTGGATGCCATTGATATTCAGCCTCTGTGTCCCAGCCATCGTCTTTGCGTTTTGCCAGGACGGCGCGCGCTGCAGCTTCGCCAAGCGCTTTGCTCTTTTGCAGCAACTTTGTGCTCGCAATATCACTTAGC
>JABDLQ010000116.1 GCA_013002925.1 Gammaproteobacteria bacterium
CACAGACCCACGGCAGCGGTACGCCAGGCGGCCGACGGCATCGTGTCCTGCCACGCATCGGCAAACAGCATGATAACGAATACGAGCGGCCCCAGTACGGCGCCAACTTTCTGGTAGTTTTTGAGTGATGCCTGGTTGGTCATAAGATACCCTGCCTGTCACAAGCCGGTCCAAAAGTTATTCCAAACGCTCGTCAGATTAATTAAGCCAAACATTTCAGCAGGGGCGCCAACACGTACGGCTGTTTGCAGACTGTGTACCAGGACACCGTGTCATCAGCGCCTGCGCCCGGTGCCTCCGGTCACGTCGGCGCATAAGACTGCGCGCCCTGTCGCCAATGATGCTTGTTTGTCCCGCACATGAATAATTAACGTCGCAACATCTGTGTCATAGTCGGGCATAACCAGACGGTAATCAATACTGCGGGTGTACATGACGACCATCGGCGAGAAACCGTCTGTTGGTGAGGAAATCTCTGCAAATCCAGACAGAGAGCCTGGTGCATTCGGCAGAAAATTCCTGTGGGTGTGCCGTGAGACGAAATAGAATGGTTAGCCTGGACAGTTTCGGCACGGCTGGTGCGGCCGCAACAACCAGACTGCCCACATGCTTAACCGCTGAAAACCTTTATCCTGACCGGCATACAACCTGATTGTTGGCTTGCCGCCGGCATCGCAATGCCATTCTCCGCAGGTGCCCGAGCGGGTAAATAAAACCACCCGGATCCGGCTCAGCCGACTGAATTACGGTGGCATTAACGCGATCGTTGCGTCCTGAGCCACCCCGGGTCAACACTGTCAACTTTTCAACAGCGTTGTTCTGCCTGTAGACTGGGTCGCAGCAATTACACCGGCGCAACTCACTGCTGCAGATTCTGAAGCGCTCCGTTCCCGCTTTCCATCAAGACTGTTCACATGACCGATAAACCCGAAGATGAACCAGAAAAACGCGCGTCGGGCTCAGAACCGCTGTCGCCACTGGAAGAAGCGGCAACAGCAACAGCCCTGCAACCCGATGTACCGTCACCGCTGCGCCTGTTGTTTCGGCCGTTAACGCGCCCGGCGTTTGTCGTTATCTTGCTGGCGCTGGCTGCCAGCCTGTATGTCGCCAAAAATATCAGCCCTCAATGGATTGAACAAAAAACCACGTACCAGGTGGAAACCAATGCTGCTGGCGAGTTGTTTTATCTGTATCGCGGAATTCCCCGGGTCATTTCCGATCCGGTGGCATACGCCGAATCCCCGTTGCGGCAGGGCGCGTTGGATAATTTGCAACAAGACCCACCAGTAGAGCAACAGTGGGTGGTCGAACAAATACAAGCCGATGATCCGGAAAGCTTGCAGTATTCCTTGCTGGAAGCGCGTTTTCATTTTGGCGCCTGGTCACTGCTGCCCGCATTTATTGCCATCGCCCTGTGTCTGATGACCCGGGAACCATTGACGGCGTTGTTGAGCGGCGTGGTGGTTGGCGCATTCATGCTGGGACGCTTTGATATTACCGATGCCGTGTTGATCCCGAGTCTCTCTACCAAGGGTGCCGCCACCATCCTGTTGCTGTATTTGTGGCTTGTCGGTGGACTGATGGGGGTATGGTCACGCACCGGAGCCGCACAGGCATTTGCGGAATTCATGACGCAGCATTTCGTCAGGGGTCCACGATCGGCCAAATTTGTTTGCTGGATCATGGGCGTCGTATTTTTCCAGGGCGGCACCATCAGCGTGGTGCTGGTCGGCACCATCGTCAAGCCGGTTGCTGACAAGGAAAACATTTCGCACGAAGAGCTCTCGTATATCGTTGACTCGACGGCGTCACCGATCGCATCGGTGCTGGCGTTTAACGCCTGGCCGGCGTATGTCCAGGCGTTGATTTTTGTTCCGGGCGTCAGCTTTCTTGCCACTGAATCTGATCGCGTCAGCTTTTTCTTCAGCAGCGTGCCATTTAGTTTTTACGGCCTTCTTGCCGTGCTGGGTACATTGCTGTTAAGCCTCGACATCACGCGTTTTTCAGGTGCCGGGCTGCGTCGTGCACGGACACGGGCGCGCACGACAGGTCAACTGGACGCGCCTGATGCCCAGCCCATGAGTGCACGCGAGTTGCAGGCCAGTCATGTGCCAGTGGGTTACGCTCCAGCCGTGTTTGAATTTGTGGTGCCGCTGCTGCTACTGATCAGCATCGCTGTCGGCACGTTTGTGTTGATGGGTACTCCCAAAGTCAACTGGGCCTTTGGTGCGGCCCTGTTGTCATCGGTGCTGATCGCCCTTTTCAAGGGGATGACGCTGGGTCACGTAATCGAGGGCATTGGCGATGGTCTGAAAGGCGTGGTGCTTGCCAGCGTCGTCCTGATGCTAGCGATCACCATCGGTGGTATCAGTCAGGAAATAGGTGCCGGTATTTACCTGGTCGAGCAGCTGGGTCAGAGCATCCCGTACTGGATTCTGCCAGTGGCATTACAGCTCATTACAATGATCATTGCGTTTTCCACTGGCACCAGCTGGGGCACCTATGCGGTCGCGTTTCCACTGGCGATGCCGCTGGCCTGGAGCGTCGCTCAGGCTGGCGGACTCGCTCATCCGGAAATTTACATGTCGATCTGTTTTGCAACAGTTCTCAATGGCAGTGTCTACGGGGATCAATGCTCGCCGATTTCGGACACCACCATTTTAAGCTCGATGACTACCGGTTGTGACCTGATGGATCATGTCAAAACACAAATAGTCCCGGCCTCGTTTGCCGCAGCTATTGCAGCTTTTTTATGGACGCTGAGCGCGCTGGTGCTGGCAAATTGACTATCCGGCGCCGACAATTCAAAAAAAGGCGACGCTTTCCAGTACACTGAAGAACACAGGTGAGCACTTGCGCGCACTCATTGCACCAACAAGCTGACAGATTTTATTTTTATGTCGAAGAAAAATATTCATGATGTAGCCAAACATGCGGGCGTTTCCATAAAGACCGTTTCGCGCGTTATCAACAGTGAGCCAAACGTGCGGGACAAAACCCGTGATGTCGTGTTGAAGGCCATTAGCGAGCTTAACTACCGACCGAATGCATCAGCCCGCACCCTGAAGGGAAGGCGTTCTTACCTGGTAGGTTTGTTGTACGACAATCCCAGTTCCAGCTATGTTTCCAACGTTCAGCAAGGCGTCATCGAGCAGACTCGCGCCCGCGGTTATGACCTGCTGATTCATCCTTGCGACTATCAGAATCCCGAACTGATACAGCAAATCGAAGCTCTGGTACGGCATTCCAATGCTGACGGTATCATACTGACCCCCCCACTGTGCGACGACACAAAGCTTACCGGGCTGCTCGATAAGCTGAGCACGCCGTATGTGAGAATCTCTCCGGAGCAGGCCGTTAATGGCTCCAGCTCCGTACACACCAACGATCGGGCAGCCGTTGCCGATCTGACCTTATACCTGGCATCACTGGGTCACCGTCGCATTGCATTTATCATAGGCCATCCGGATCACAAAGCGGTTGGACTACGCTATTTGGGTTATCAGGACGGGCTGGCAGCTAGCGGTATAAAATTTTCAAAAAACCTGGTCATGCAAGGCAGCAACTCGTTTCAATCCGGTGAAGAGTGCGCACGCAAATTATTACTGGGCAAACCCCGACCAACCGCCATCATTGCCAGTAATGATGACATGGCGACCGGTGTACTCCGCGTGGCCCATGAAATGCAGATACCCATTCCGCAACAGCTATCCGTTGCCGGTTTCGATAATGTTCCAATTGCTAGTCAGGTCTGGCCGTCGCTCACAACGGTCAATCAACCCATACAGAAAATGGGGGATGTGGCAACGGACCTGCTGATCAGCAAGCTCCACAACCCGAAGCTGAAAAACACAGCTGTGCAGATTGATTCGCACCTGGTCCTGCGCGAATCTACTGGCACCTGCGCTGAGCAGGCCGAGGATTCCTAGTCCAGCACGCGGGCGCGGCGCAGTTCTTTCACCCGCACAGCAGCGCCCTGCAAACCGGGATCTGCCGTGAGCACGATTGATAATGGCGTGGCTTCTACCAACCCTGCCATCGGTCCTGCCGACAGGTAATCGTTGACAAACTCGCCGGAGCTCAACAGCGGTTGCATTGCGCGAAAGATGTCGCCGACCAGATAAACTCCACCGCGGGCATGAAAGGTCATCGCCAGCTGCGCACAAAACCCCGCCAGTATCTGCGTATACAACGCCATGGTGTTTATACAATTCAAATCTGTCGTGGCCAGCGCTAATTGGGTAATGACCTTGGCATCCAGCGGCTCTGCCGGCAGGCCATTCACCGCCGCCAGTGCATGGTACAGACGCGGAATACCAGGTCCGGCCAATAACATCTCCATGGACACGTAATCGTGCTCTCGCAGTAAATAGTCAAGTACGGCCGATTGCTCGGCATTTGCCGCGGCAAAGCGCACGTGACCGGCTTCGCTCGTCATCACTGTATGTTGATCGATGGTATTTACCAGCGCTGCCACACCCAGACCGGTGCCCGCGCCCAACACGGTACGGGCACCTTCTGTTGGCGGCTGTCCGCTGTGCAATATATGCAGATCACCATCACGTAAAGCAGTTACAGAGTATGCCACCGCCGCAAAATCATTCAGAAGCTCCAGTTGCTCAAGATGCAAAGCATCCTGCAGTTCACGGGCGGACAAGCGCCAATCCAAATTGGTAAACCGCACCACGCCATCGTCCAGTGGGCCAGCGGCTGCAATGCAGGCTCGTGCAGGCAACCGACCACCAAGATGCTCCTGATACGCAATCACCGTTTCGGCCGGGCCCGCAAAGTCTGCGCATTTGAAGACCTTCATTTCGACCAGGGAATTTTCATGACTGATGTCATCATCGACCAGCGCAAATCGCGCATGTGTGCCGCCGATATCGGCCACAAATTTTGAATAGCTGCTCATGTTTGTTGTTATTCCCTGAAAGCCACTACGACACTGACGCCGTACTTTTAAGTTATCAATCTATCCGGGACCGCCTGCGATATGGTCAAAGCCTCTTACCGGGCGGTCGACGCCAGGGGCCCTATTACGGCCTTACTTACCGTACGGACGCCTTGCCTTGCTGTGCTCTGCCTTACCGGACCACTGCCTTACCGCACTGGACAGGCGCGGTCTCACCGGCGCGTCTCACTGGACCACCGTCTCACTGGACCACCGTCTCACTGGACATGTCTCACTGGACATGTCTCACTGGACAGGCACTACCGTGTCCCTGCCTTGTCTCTGTCTCAATGAACAGGTGCTAACTGACGGGACAGGCACTGTTTGCCGCGGTGCGCCAGAATTCTTTGCATCTGAAAGTCATCCCCGATGCTTATTTTATAACGAGTTTTGACATCGTTGTCAATTTTATAAGATATTGCAAAGATTACATTTTTTGCTTTGCGCCCTTGCCTGTCGTCCGGGGCTGATCGGCAGACTTTCAGGATATAGCCGCGCAAACGTTTCTTACGGTGCGCAATGGCGTGCTCGACAGTTGACACCACATTCCGCAGTCACCTAAGGTGACTCTCCAATAGACATAATAAGCCGGGGATCAACAAGATGGCGGGAATGGCGACACTCGACTGGGCGGTGGTTGCAGCTTATTTTGTGCTCATCTTTGGTGTCGCCTTCTGGTCCGGCATCAAAAGCAGCGGTTCGGGCAACACGGCTGAGGGGTTTTTTCTGGCGGGAAAAAATACCGGCTGGTTTGTGATCGGCGCCTCCCTGTTCGCCTCCAACATCGGCTCCGAACATCTGATTGGTCTGGCCGGGTCCGGCGCATCCGGCGGCGTAGCAGTCGCTCAGTTTGAAATTCTCGCGGGTTTTATGCTGCTGTTGCTCGGCTGGTTATTTGTACCGTTCTATCTGGCCAGCGGCGTATTTACGATGCCGGAGTTCATAGAACGCAGATACTCACGCGGTCCGCGCCTGTACCTGGCGGTTATTTCCATCGTGGGTTACGTGCTGACCAAAATATCAGTCACGATCGCTGCTGGCGGAATTGTATTCAAAGTACTCATGGGCATCGATTTTTGGACCGGTGCATTGATCGTCGTACTCGCCACGGGAGTCTATACCGTATGGGGAGGCCTACGCGCCGTGTTGTATACCGACATGGTGCAAATGTTTGTGTTGTTTGGTGGCGCCATTGCGGTGACAGTTATCGGTCTCAATGAAATTGGTGGCTGGCAGGCGCTGCGCATGGGTGCCGGGAGCGACTATTTTGATTTGTGGAAGCCCATGTCACACCCGGAATTTCCATGGACCGGTATATTGTTTGGTGCTCCTATCCTGGGTGTGTGGTACTGGTGCACCGACCAGTTTATCGTGCAGCGCGTCATGGCGGCGCACGATCAGGATCACGCCCGGCGCGGCACGATTTTCGCGGCGTTCCTGAAGCAATTACCATTATTCCTGTTTGTATTGCCCGGCATCATAGCGTTTGTATTGTTCAAATCCGGCGCCATGGCACTGGACAAGCCTGACGAAGCGTTGCCACAACTGGTCAACACGCTGTTGCCAGCCGGCCTGAAAGGTCTGGTCGCGGCCGGCCTGCTGGCTGCATTAATGAGCTCCCTGTCATCAGTATTCAATTCCTGCTCAACCCTGTTCACCATCGATATCTATAAACGGTTCAAACCCGGTGCATCGGAGCGTTCTTTGGTGCTGGTCGGACGTCTGGCTACCGTGGTACTCGTGGGCTTTGGCCTGCTGTGGATTCCGTTTATGGATGTCATATCCGGGCAGCTGTTTACTTATTTGCAAAGTGTTCAGGCGTATATTTCGCCGCCAATTGCCGCTGTATTCCTGATCGGCGTGTTATGGAAGCGGGTGAATTCCAGCGGTGCAATCGCGGCGCTGGTTGTAGGCCTCGTGCTCGGAATCGGTCGCCTGGTACTGGAAATGAATCAGGATGTCCTGACTGGTATGTTGCAGCGTATAGTCAACATTAATTTCCTGCATTTTGCGACACTTCTGTTTGCGATTTGCGCAGTTGTACTGATTATCGTCAGCCTGATGAACCCACAGCATGATGATGCAAAACTAAAAGACCTGACGTTTGCCACCATTGATCGTAGTGCCCCTCAAACTCGCAGCGATGCCCGCTGGAAACGCACCGACATGATACTCAGCACGCTCGTCCTCGCAGTTATCGGGATCATCTGGGTGACATTTACAGGGTAGAAGCTCAGATTCTGGATTTTAGCTGGTTATTTGACAGGGCACTTTCCAGGCGGTCTACAGCCCTTGCCAGGTTGGCGTCGATGACATGCAGATACTCCAGCCAGTCATCGATGTGGTTGAGATCGTCCTTGCCGTCAGAGATGCCACGCAGCCCGATCAATGGAACATTGAAAAGCTGGCAAGCTCGCAAATGCGCAAACGTTTCCATATCGACCATGTCGGCGTCGATGTCGGCGTACCCGTCACCCGAGACCACCGTGCCACCGGTCGACAGGCGTGCTGTCGGCAAACCGTCGATGCGATACGGCAGCGAAAGGGTTGCCGGCATCTCAAGAAATGGCGTCACCCCTTTGGCAAAGCCCAGCGCCGAGGCATCCATATCACGATAGGATACTTCTGCAACCTGAAAAACCCGGGTCTGCTCCAGAGTGCGACTACCCGCCGAACCTATCGACACCACCACATCAGGCAATGTGTCCTGCACCTGACGCCGAGCCAGTTCCCCGGCAAGCAGGGTACCCGCCTCTACAGGCCCAACGCCGGTAAAGAACGGTTTAATCCGTTGTCGTAATTGATCGCCATACTCTTGCGCTACAGCCATCACGTAAAGAAGGGAATTGTTGCTTTGGTGCGCCATATTTGCCTGTTGGGCTACCCCAGGGTTGTGCAGTTACAGAGATTACAGGCTTTTTCTGCAGGACAGAATAGCGCCCACATGGCGGGAGGGCAAAGCCTGTCGGCACCAGTTTGCCAAGTGCAACTGAATCCCCGGCAACCAACCGTCGACCACAACAATAGCCTTAGTCGATCAGAATCGTTTGCCATTAGCCGATTCTGTACAAGACCAGCCCCAACCCCGCTTTAGCGCGTCAGACTCACCTGCATGTACCGCAAAAAAAAACGCCCCTGGCGGGGCGCTTTGTCCGTTTCTAACATCGTCAAATTTCGCGTTACTCGCTCACTGCCCCGGGGCCAGGTGTGCCCAGAAACATCGTTTGTATCAGTCCGATGTCAAGAAAATTCACTGCGCCGTCACTGTTAAAATCCGCGACTGGATCGGCCGATAAAAACAGTCCGCTAAAAATCCCCATATCCAGAAAATTCACGACATTGTCGTTATTCAGATCCGGATCACAGAGATTGCCGAAACCATCATCATCGGCATCAATTTGATCGGCATTGGGCACGTCGGAGCAATTGTCCAGTGAATCAGAGATACCATCACCATCACCGTCGACTATGAACGACCAGAAATCCGTGTCGAAATTGGCGTTGGAGCCGCTGGTCGCGATAATGGCAAAAACGATGCTGACCAGCTGCCCGTTGCCCCCCGCGCCCGCATCCAGCACGCCGTTGCCACCAAAGTGATATCCGTTGTCATCATAAAAACTGCTCAACGGTATTTCGATTTTCTGCCAGCCACCACCGGCAACCGCACAAGATCCTGCCGGACCAACCGAACAAATATATTGAAATTCGTCATCAGCACCATCCGGAGGAGAAGCGATGGCGTTGTCGCCATTGTCGTCATCCTGCAGATTGATTTCTATATTATAGGCCTGACCAGCCGCAGGGTTTATCCAGAAACTGAAATGCGTTACGTCGTTCAGATCGGTGGGGAAGTTGCGCCCGAAACCGCCGGCAAAGCCGGTTGCTCCGCCCGTTCCCCAACCGCTCCACAACGCCCAGGAACCACCGTCAAATGGCGGCACACGCATGCTCTGCGCACCGATGTCGCCACCCCCGACACTGCCACCAAAGGAAAACCAGCCATTATCAAACGGTGCCGCGTGCTCCATATCGTCAAAGACCCGGTCTCCGGATGACGGCACAGTGGCGGGCAGTTCGTAGACGCGCACATAATCAATTTCGAAATCCATCGGGAAAATTGTAGAACCGTCAGCATTACCCGGCAGGTTTCCCCCTACGGCCAGATTCAACAGCAAATGAAAATCGACATCGAACGGTGCGGGAAACGGGCCATTTGTGCTGTACCAACTGGTTTTTACAGAGTACAGCACATCATCGATATACCAACGAATTGAACCTTGCTGCCACTCCACCGCATAGGTATGAAACTCTCCATTCGCGGAACCTGCCGGCAGATAATACGATCCCCCTGACGACGTGTTATCCGGATAACTGCCCCCATAATGAAGGGTCCCCAGGATGCGATCCGGCTGATCGCCGGTCGATTCCATGATGTCGATTTCACCGCTGGCTGCCCAAATTCCATAGATCGATGGATCTGTCGGCAGCATCCAGAATGCAGGCCACATACCCTGACTGACCGGCAGGCGTGCACGCATTTCAAACCGTCCGTATGTCCAGTCACCTTTGCCCTTGCTGCGGATGCGCGCCGATGAATACCCGAAGAAACCCACCCCGTCGTTTTTTGCCGTTATCTTCAACGTGCCGTCTGACACCGTGGTGTTGTTGGTGGTGTAATACTGTTGTTCGTTGTTACCCCAACCAAACGGCAAACCATACGAAGTGCCGGTGCCCACCATGTGCGTCCATTTGGTCAGATCGAGCGACGACCCGTCAAACTCGTCTGCCCACACCAGGGGGCAATCCGGATCCGCGACACAACTGGCCTGAGCGGTGCCTGAAAACAGCAGGCTTACAGCCAGAAGGGCCAACATCGATTTAAGCATTAAAATAATTTTCATCTTCATGTGAATCACAGGCTACTGTTTGCCTAATCCCCGGCAGCTAAATAAAAAAGGCGCCCCGGCATCACCGGGGCGCCACACTTTGTTTCAGGCAATCATAAGATTCCCTGGTTCTTTCCCTAGTTACAACCGGCCGCGCTAGGTCCCGGAGGCTGCAGATAGTAGCTGGTCAAAATCGCATAGTCACCGAAATTTACCGCGCCGCTGGCATTATGATCAAACAGTGGATTGGTGCCCAGGTACTCAGCCGGGAACAAGCTGATATCACCAAAATTAACCACACAATTGTTATCAAAATCAGCATCACAGCGATTACCAATCAGATCACCATCAGTATCTTCCTGACCCGGATTGGCCAGGTCGGTGCAATTGTCAGTCGTATTACCCACACCATCACCGTCTGAGTCCACATCTTCTGCAAGCGTTATGTTGTCGTAGAAGTTGCCGGACGGTACGTAATTAGTCGTGGTCGTGGAGAACCCAAACTGGAATCTCTGACCCACCAACTCGGGGATGATCTCAAGAAACAGAGAGTACCTGCCCCACGTGGCGGGTAAGTCGCTGGTGTCCAGGGTGAGGTTGTTGGTTGCGTTATTAAAATCATCAATGGTTCTGATAAACGCGTCCGCGATGGAAGGCGCCACAATGTTGCCCCTCTTGGCATCGAAGGTGAACACCCAGGTCTTGCCGACATCTGCAGCACCAATTACCAATTGCCGAAAAACTGTGGCTTCCACCAGGTTGCCTGCATCGTGCTCACCGGTGTTGTTGTAATCATTATAAATTACCAGCTGATTCGCTCCCTGGTCGGGACCGCCTTCACCAACTGCGACACCTGAAAACCCAGTACCATCGTTGGGTGCCGGAAACACGCCACCGTAGTTATACAGGAAGGCTCCGGTAGTCCCGTCATAAACGGCTCCAAAAACCCCCCAGAAATCACTCGACAGCGCACTGGGATCGTCCGGATCCATGCCTTCGAAGTCCTGACTGTAGGGCGCAATGTCTGCTTTGGCCGACATCGCCAGCGCCACGCAGCCCGCGATCATCAGAATCTTTAATGAGCGCCAGGCGCCCGCATATGAATCAACCATCTTGTTTCCCCTCATATCGTTTGTGAATAACATCCAAAACCATTCAGCTTTTTCTTGTTTTTATTTCCCCGCCGGAGCGGGCCTCGTCCAAATTCATGCTGGTTTTTAAAAACCGAGCAGACATCCTAACCGAATCAGCGCCCGGCATTTCCGTCATTGGACATAAATACCGAAAGAAGCATTTTCTGAGCCCTAATGCTGACAACGTTGTCTATTTTGCCTCAAGGCCGCTATGCCGGATTCTGCATTTCATCGGTTACAGCATCCGGGCGTCAGTCCGTTTGGGCAGGTGATCATTGCTTATTACAACGAATTACACTCATAAGACACTGGAATTGTGAACATTATGTCCAGAAACCCTGCCGTAAAACACCACAGATATCTTTCGCTGGGTGTTTCAAATTATTACAATCTTGTTTGTTAAGAAGATTACTGCGAATTGACAACGTTGTCAACCACAAGATGAATGTCAGGCGGTTTCTATGGAAAGCTCCATGAATACCCTTGCCTGATTTCCCTGCGGTTTCCATGGACCGATTTCCCTGAATCCTCTCGAATCCTCTGTTAATCCTCTGGACATAATCCTCTGGACAGGCACGGTGGATTCATCGAATTCTTTAGACAGGCACAACTCCCAGAACCCTCTGAGAATCCTCTGGACGAGAATCCTCTGGACGAGAATCCTCTGGACAGGCACGAATCCTCTCTCTCGTGTGAATTCATTGGACGCGGAATTTATTGGACAGGCACAACTCCCGCTCGGGAATTTATTGGACGGAATTTATTGGACAGGCACAACTCCCTCGAATCCTCTGGACAGGCACTGAATTCTTTGTGAATTCTTTGGACAGGCACAAATCCCTGGGCACAACTCCCTTTTGGACAGGCACAACCCCCTGTGCCAACACTCAACAACTAGTAAGCAAACTGCTTAACATTCCCTGGAAAGGCAGTCAGTAGTAAAATTCCCGATTCCCGAATCCCGTACTCAGCGACCTTTTGCCGTTCTATCGCGTCTTTATGATCACCACTGGCTGCATTTCTGCGGCCACCTATCTACCAGGGGGAAAAATGACTTATTTCAAAAATGCCGTAACCGGTTGGTTTCTTTGCATGTTATTTATGCAGGCGGCCGCAGCAGACGCTGTAAAAAGCAGCGACGACTGGGTTGCCATGAGTAATAAAAATGCCCAGATCGTGCTCGAGATTTTTGCCAAATACGGGCCTGAGGGTGCAGCTAGTCTGGGCGTCGACGGACTTGATGAAGAAATTTTTGATCTGAACCCAAAGATCTATGAGCGCTCCATGGCCGACACTCGCAAGATACTGAAACAATTGCAAAAGCGCCACGACAAGGAAGACCATCCGATAGTTCAGCAGGATTTAAAAATATTAATCAAATCGCTGAACGACAATTTAGTCTCTAGCGAGCTGGACCGGGAAAACATGCTGCCCTACTTTAATATGACGCAGACTATATTTCGGGGAACCCGGGCACTGCTCGATCCGCAGATTCCCGAAGAGCGCTACCCGGCCGTGATTACCCGACTGCAGCGGTATGCCGGCATGGAGCGCGGATATAAGCCAATTACCGAGCTTGCCAAGGCCCGCACCCGGGAACGCTTTAAAGTGAAAGGCCTGACCGGTCCTTATAAGGGTGAAGTTGAACAGGACCTCGAGCGGGCCCAGACGTTTATCACAGAAATCGAAAAGCTGCTGACCGATAATGATCTCGATGGCTGGCAGCCAGCGTGGACTAAACTGAAGCGGCAACTCACGGACTACAACGACTGGGTACGGGCAGAAATTCTGCCGCGCGCGCGGGCTGACTTTCGCCTGCCGGCCGTGATGTATCAGGATGCATTGACAAACTGGGGCGTGGACGCCTCTCCACAAGACCTGATTCAGACGGCAACCGCCGGCTACATGGACATTCGCAATGAAATGGTGGCACTCGCACCTTGGTCGCAAAGCAAAAAGGCTATGAAACCAATGATTATCGAACCGTCATCCGCCGCCTGAAGGAGGAGACTGTCAATG
>JABDLQ010000126.1 GCA_013002925.1 Gammaproteobacteria bacterium
CAGCATCCATGCCGTCTCGAACCCGGCCGGCGAATACCACAGACCACTTACAATAAAAGCACCAATAGACAGAATAGTGACTGCCTTGTAGTTAACGTGGCTGAGTGAATCAAACAGGTTGTTGCCCATTATTTTTCCTTTTTTGTGTGATGTTTACCATGAGTGTCACAACGACAGGAAAAGGTTGCATCGGCAAGTTCAGACAAATAGACCCATGATGGCGGGAATAACCACAGAGAAACAGCCACACACGCAGCGATCACGATCGGTAGTTCCTGTTGCCAATAATCAGGCAATAATCAGCTCTGTCGATCCACTCGCAGCTAAACCGGTCCGATGACCCTGCCGCGCCACCGGCCTGCATCGTAAACCGATCTTGTCGGAAGGAGTGTCGACGAACCTCACGAGAAATACACCAGGTGTATCCGGAACAGTCGTGCCGTGATTCAGCTAACGCGATGGCTACTCTTCGGCATCATGTTCTGGTGGCTGAACAATCTGCAGCCCTGCCAGTTCGGCAATGGTTCCAAGTGTCATTTGCAAGGCATTAAATCCGAGCCGGTAATCAGCGTCTGAATAGGTCTGTGGCACGTCGGAAGGCTCGTGCCAGTGCGGGTTCGATCCCTCGCCAATTTCATCCATGCGCCGATTCTCACGAATGCTGATAGCAGCCGTCATGTTTTCAAATCGCCAGGAATCGGTTTTTGCCATGTTGTCTCCGATCTCGGCTGGATAGTCGGTGGAATAGACCTGGTTACCTTTTAAAAAGGCTTCGGCCAGTGCCTTTGAATCGCTGGAAAAATCGCTATCTGCCTGATACTCGATGTCCAGATCCGCCTCGGCAATTTGCATTTTCCGGGGAGGCAGTCCGTGATCGAACAACAGCATGTCGTGCTGAATCATACCGAGCCAGTCAGGTTCGGGATATCGCCCGGATCCGCGCGGGTGCTCTTCACCTCGTTTACCTGCGCGTTCAATCATATAGGCCCGGCTGCCGTCTGCACCGGACTCTTCGCTGTTCCAAAAAACGAATCGAATCGACTTGTCGGTTGCAATTTGTTCAGGCGCCAGCGCCAGGGCAGCTTCAAGCACGACCGCAACGCCTGAGGCGTCATCATCCGCCGCCCCACCGCCGCCACGACCATCAAGATGGGCCGATACGATGTACATCTGGTCGGGGGAAGTCGTACCGATCTTTGTTACGTACATGTTCGCGCGCGGGAATAAGAACCAGTACCTGTACTCATGATACTCGACTGTGTAGCCGGCAGCACTGAGCCTGTGTGCGAGCCATTGTGCAGCTTTCTCATAACTTTGAGTGCCCTGCTCGCGATCGCCGAAACCGGCAAGAACCTCAATGTCACGTTTGTACGCATCAAAATCAAGCTGAGAGACCAGGTGTGCGATGTCGGCCTGATTGTCCACTGTCTCATCAGCCGACGTGCGATTGGCCATGGCCGATACCAGCAGACTGATCACAACCAGCGTGTAAACGAAATTACGTGAGATTTTCAATGCGGTATCGTCCACTGAAAAACAATAGACTACGGGATTGGAGGTCTTTATAAAAGCAAGATCAGTGTAAATTTCGTGTCAGTGCGGATGAAGTGTCTTTCAAAAATTTACGCTGGCAGGAAAAATTACACGGAGAAAAAAGACTGCGACGAACAGTCGCTGAGAAACCGGCAGAAAGAAGCTGGAACGGAGCCGAAAAGTGCCGGAAGAGGGTGATCAACCATCAGCCTCGGTGCCGTATCACACGTGTGGGTGTCACTCCGTGTTATCGAGCTTTTGCACGATCACATACACATGGAGGTCGGGCCACTGATCGTATTCCAGATGCCTGCAGGCAGATCCCGATTTCGCAATAATCTCAAGAATTGCCGGGATGCCAGGGGCGCTGTGATACATTGGGGGACCCATGGCTGCATCCAGCGTTTCTGACGGTTCATCGACTCCGCCTGTTGTGAAAATGCATACACCTCCCGGGGACAGAGCAGCGAGTATTTTGCGTAAGACCCTGTCGTGCTGCTGCAGGGGGATGTGCCAGATGCTATCCCACGCAGAAATAAAGTCATATTTCTTTGGAAACTCCCACTGGCAGATATCGGCGTGGTAGAAGGTGATTTGAGGATGACGGTGCATCGCCAGTTCGATCATACCGTTGGAAATATCCAGACCTTCCGCATTGAAACCGTGGTGGAGGAGAAGATCGAGGATACGACCGCTGCTGCCGCAACCTATATCGAGTGCGTTACCGCAGTGATCAGAAAAGCCCAGGGCACGCCGATGTTGATCGATGCCGTTTTCTCTGGGAAATTGATCGCCATTCCAGTGCTCGGCAAGGGAGTCGTAACTCTTTGCGATTTCCTCGGGGCTCATATCCGTACTGTAGCACCTTGTTGCTCCGCGTCGGCAGCGCGCTGTGCTGCGCGGTTGCTCATTGCCGGTGCGGCATGGTTGTTAAAAGTACCCGACATGCCCAGGGTTCTTTAAATACGCCTGCGTGGGTACTGGCCGTTGTTCACGTTGCAAACACATTCAATAATTACCGCAAGTAACGAACACGTGCCGTTGTTGTAACCAGAGGTTCAGACGGGCTGACAGGGCGGACCCATCCGACTGGCCGCATCAGCGGCGGAAAAAGCTTTAGCGATCCCTTAACGACCTACAGTCTCTTTGCGCAGGTGTAACGTTTTATGCACGCCGCAAGGGCCACGAGATATTCGCCTGCTTAACCCCTGTTTGTTTGTAGCTCCTGTCCAAACGCAATATCGTATCCATCGAGATCCTTTATCCCGAATTCCCGGCAACCATAGGGTTTGTCACACAACTCGTAGTCAATAGTGGCGCCCCGTTTCTGAAGCTCCTCGAATAGCGCGTCGGCGTCGTTCACCCAAAAGTAGGCGTTCCACATGTCGGACACCACAGTATGATGGGGAACAATCAGCTCCGGCTTTGCGACCTGGCTTAGCATTAAATGAAAGTTGTCGCGCCACAGTATACAAAAACCCGGCGGGTCCCCCCAGATACGATCATAGGAAAAACCGACTTTGTCGCGGTAGTAATTTGCGGATGCAATAACGTCGGTCACGAGAAGAATCGGTGCACTGCCAATGAGTTGAGAAGTCATCTGCGGTCTAGCTATGAGAGCAGCGACGACTGATCGCAGTAAACCGCAGCGCCATTATCTGTGTTTCAGTGTCAGGCGTATGTGCAAATGAATTGTCATGCATTTTTCAGCCTCTTGAGAAAGCAAACAATGCGATCCGTTTCAAAAAAACCCAAATGCTTATGCATCGCAATGCTTATGTCATTGTCTGTTTGCGTATCACTGGCCAACTCTGAGTAGCCGCAAGATACCGCCCACTGCTCCGCCTGTTGCATGAGCAATGCGCCGTAGCTGTTGCCTCGGTACGCGGGTTTTATATACCAGGCCTCGATGTACGGTATCTCTTTACTACGACTGCCTTCCGCAAAACTTCGTATATTTAGTTCAAGAAACCCAATTACCTCGGCATTTGACACTGCCATCCATGCCTTTACGATATCGTTAGAAGATCCCAAAAAGTACTCATTAATTGCTGCTACATGCTGATCGTCGGTATCGGGCCATAGATCGGTTCTCATCTGCGACCATGCAGTAATATCGTTTTTGACGGCCTCTCGGATAATCATCGCTTTTTGCGTATTTCACCTGAATTCAATCGACTGCCTGTCAAGGTTTAATGGCGATGGCACGGTCTCGACGCGTGCTGTGTTGCCCGGACAGGTGTTCACCTCTCATCATAAGCCTGCTTGCCACATCATATTACCGAAACCGTGGTTTACTGCTGAGGAAACAAGGAAACGATTCAGGGTTTTATCATGTTGGCCGCCAACAACAACGGTCCGAAAAACAAATGTGCCAGGGCCGTACTCCAGATCACAGGTTGTACTATTCTTCTCGTGCACGTCTCTGCGGTCAGCCTGGTTGCTCCTCCGTCACTATAAGTGACATAACCGTGCGGGGCTGCATCCGATGTACAAACAACAATTTTATATTCCGCGTGTAAATACTGAATATTGAGAACACAGCCCGGCAGCAAATAAATGCATATAAGTACGATTAACCACCGTTTTCGTTTCATCTTTCCGCTTCATTGTAACGGTGTCTTGGGATTCGAACCTGCGACACGTACAGTATTGTGTAAACAGCGCTCAATTCTCGCGAGAGTGTTGCTGGAGCTCTATTAAGCTCAAGTTTTCTCCTTCCGGAACGGCGCGCGAAATTGCTTGATTAACCGTTTTAATTTAGCCATTCAAGATATATACAACCTGTACAGCCCTCGAACGACACTCCCGTTTCGTCAGGAACAGTAGTGATTTTCTCAGCTAAAACCGAAGCGTAATCATTCAACAGACCCCCAACAATAACGCCCCAGATCCTTGAGATCATACCTTGATTCTGTGCGTCATTCTAATGCAGAGGGGGTGCATAGCGCGGCAGATGTAACACGCACGCGGCCTAAGTGCTTGCTTCGTTTCTTGAGTTGGCGGCACCAACTTATTCTCTGTCAGCGTCGCAAACTGTTTATTTTTTTATAGATTGGTTCAGATACTCCATGCGCGTAATCAAACTCCCAACATGGATTTCCAATCTGTGCCCATCGGGATCCAGAAAGTAGATTGAGTCGCCCTCGCTGTTATTTTCTTTCCAGCAACGTACCTTCTTGTTTGCGAATGCAACACGGAGTTTCAATAGTGACGCCTGGTCGGAACTAAATGCAATATGCGAGTAGTCTCTGCCGCTAATTACAACATCGCCTAGCGAAAGGCACAGCCACAAACCTGCAGCTTCTATGTAAGCACCATTTTCCCATTCATGAACTTTCCTGAACCCTAACAGATCACAGTAGAACTCCAAAGACGTGGACAGATGCGTAACTGCGAGGGTGATGTGATTGAGTCCGGTAATCATAACAGGGGATTGCTGCAGGGTTTGTGTATTCTGAAGCCGCTCAGGTTGCATGCACGCAAGCGGCCCAACTATTATCAATAAATGGTGTCGCCATATGCACTCATTGAGCTGAGACCGCTGCAACTTTGGCAGGATTCTGGCTGCGCACAGCTTTGCGCAGTGCCTCCAGCAAGTCATCACTGCGATACGGTTTGCGTAAAAAACCAGTGTATCCGACGGAGTGCGGCGCGGGCTCAACTGCATCTGCTGCGTAGCCACTGCAAAAAATGATTGGAATATCAGGCCGGATACTGCGCAAGCGTGCAGAAACCTCGTTGCCGTTCATCCCCGGCATTGCGACATCCAGCAGAACGATATCGATGCTGTCTTTGAGGTTGGTTAATTTCCTGAGAGCGTTCTCGCCATCGGCGGCACTCTCCACCCGGCAACCCAGTCTCTCCAATATCATTTGTCCGATGCGCCGCACACCTTCGTCATCATCAACAATAAGAACCGTCTTGCTCATTGGCTTTGGCGGATGTAACGGCTCGGCAATCTTTTGTTCAGACTTCACTGACACTGGAAACAATACGGTGACGCAGGTGCCATGCCCCACCCGGCTCTCGACTTTGATAAACCCATGATGGCTCTTGATAATCCCAAGGGTCGATGCGAGGCCCAGACCGCGGCCGGTAAACTTGGTCGTAAAGAACGGGTCGAACATGCGCTCCCGGGTCTTTTCGTTCAATCCACAGCCACTGTCCGCCACATCGAAACCAACATACTGGCCGGTCGGGGGCGCCGCTCCAACCCAGTTATCGACGGCGATGTCTGCGGTCACCTCTGTCATGCGAATGGTAACGGCGATACGACCTGGTTGATCACCAATAGATTCAGCGGCATTGGTGATCAAATTCATCACAACCTGGCGCAGCTGGGCAACGTCGCCGTCAATTTTGTCGTCCACTTCATCACAGAGTACTTCGAATTCGGTATTTTCTGAGCGCGTAACCTCGAGCAAATTACCCATCGACTCTACGAGTCGGCGAAGCTCAACCGTCTGTTTTTCAGGCTGCGACTTGCCCGCATAGGTCAGCATCTGGTCGCACAGACTGGCAGCATCGATTGCTGCAGACTGGCTCGTTTCCAGTAATTCTCGCGTGTGCCCACGAATGCTTTCGTCGTGCAGTGCGATTTCGCCATGACCTATAATAATCTGCAGCAGATTGTTGAAGTCATGCGCAATACCACCGGCCATAACCCCGATACTTTCGAGTTTCTGTGTGTGACGAAGCTGCAACTCCATTCTGGCGCGCTCCTCCTCTTCAGATTTTCTCGCCGTAATATCCCGCGTGATTGCCAGGTGACGAGTGGGCCCGCCGTCGGGGTCGACCAACGGCACGGCGCTGGTGTCGACCCAGCGAACACCGCCCCGCAACCCATTCAACTTGAACTGAAGCGTGCATGATTTGCCAGCGATAACCTGTTCGTTGAGGTCGATAAACGCGTCGCGATACTCTTCAGCTATCAAGGAATACACGTTACTTCCGCGTACCTGGTCCAGCGACTCAGCCTCTATCATTGCCAATCCTGCTGGATTCATGTCCTCGAGCCTGCCATCGCTGGATACTATTTTGACGCATTCCGGTTCTGAATCGAGAATGGTGCGCAGCTTGGTAGTGGTGGCATTGAGTTCGGATGTGCGGTCCGCAACTTCGCGTTCCAGATCTTGCCGGTAGGCCTTCAGGCGTTGCTCTACTCTAATACGCCTGTTTATGTGGTCTTCCAAATCACGATTGGCTTCCTGCAGTTCCCGGGTGCGATCGGCTACTTCCTGAGTAATGCGCGCAGTTTGTCCACGCAACAGGTGTAACATCGCGGCGACCAGGACCGTCAGCGCTAATGCCGCGAGCAATACGCCTGTTGGAACCCAGGTTTGAAACGCTTTTCGATAGGCACTGGTAGCGGTATACCGCAGGGCTAACTCTTGTCCTGCCCAGGTAAAGCTCGTGGTGTGACTGCGCCACAGTTTTTGGTCTGCTGCAGAATTACCGCGCTCATTTGCACTGTCGATGAAATGTGCGGACACATAGGCTTCCGCCATTT
>JABDLQ010000156.1 GCA_013002925.1 Gammaproteobacteria bacterium
CTCTACGGGCTGCCGTTTCTGTTTGACAGCCTTGAAGAGGTTGATGTCGTTCGAAAGGCGATGGATCGCACCATGATCGAGGGTCTGCGTGAGAAAGGTCTGGTGTCATTTGGTCTGGCAAGTGGCGGGTTTGCTCATATCATGTCAAACGAACCCGTCAGAAATGTGCAGGACATGAAAGGTAAACGCGTGTGGGTCCCGGAAGGTGATCTGATCAGTTACGCCGCCATGGAGCGATTTGGCTTGTCGCCCGTCACGCTACCGGCAACCGATGTGCTGACCGGTCTGCAAACGGGCCTGATTGACGTCATCGGCTCGTCAGCTATCGGTGCGCTGGTGCTGCAATGGCACACCAAAGTGAACTACATTTCAACGATGCCGGTATCTTATCTGTTTGGCCTGATGGCGATTGAAGAAAAATATTATGAAAGGTTATCACCGGCGGATCAGCGCATTGTTGAGGACGTCTATGTCCGCATGTATCAGCAAATGGAAATCAGCAACAACGTTGACAATGCAGCTGCGATGACTGCGCTGGAAGAAAGCGGTCTGAAGCTGATACCACCGGAAGACGGCTTGCTTGTCTCACTGAAAAAGGAATCACGACAGTTGTGGTTTGAGCTGGCGCAGGGGCCAAACGTTGATGAAGCACAGCTTAAAGCCATTGACGCGTTGCTTGAAGCGCATCGAAACTCTGTGTCGGCTGGCGCACCCTGATGCCACAAAGCAGGGTCGGTCTTTGGCTGACATCCCTGGACCGGGCAGGGCGTGTACTCGAGAATGCATTAATGGTGGGTTTGCTGCTGGTCATGCTTGGCGTTGCAGTGGCGCAGATCACCCTGCGTAACTTTTTTGATAGCGGTCTGATCTGGTCAGACGAGTTTTTAAGACTGACAGTTCTGTGGATTGCGTTATTAGGTTCGATGGCCGCTGCACGCGATCATCGGCATTTGCGCATCGACATACTCTCGCGGCTGTTATCCCCAACCGGATTGCGTATCAGCGGTTTTATCGTCGATATTTTTACCGCAGCGATTTGTGGAATTCTTGCCTACTACAGTTACCTGTTTGTTGCCGAAGCCCGGGAGTATGAAGACCTCGCGTTCGGAACCCGGCCTTTGTGGTGGTTTCAGACCATTTTACCGATCGGTTTTGCTGTAATGACCTTGCGTTATCTGACCTGGTCTGTCCGTCAGATTACCGGGCATATAGCGCGGCAGGTCGGGCAACGATGATTATCAGCGGTCTCATTTTGCTGGTGCTCGCGCTGTTGGGAGCACCACTGTTTGTCATTATTGCTGCCAGCGCTCTGTGGGGTTTTCACAATCTGGAGGTCGGGCTTACCATTATGCCCCTCGAGATCTACAGTATTGCCGAAACTCCGATACTGCTGGCGATTCCATTGTTTACTGTCGCCGGTTATCTGCTGAGCGAAAGCGATGCGCCGGGACGATTGGTGCGGTTTACGCGAGCGGTACTTGGGTGGGTGCCCGGGGGGCTGCCTATCGTGGCGCTTGCCACGTGTGCGTTCTTTACCGCTTTTACCGGGGCGTCGGGCGTCACCATTATCGCACTGGGTGCAATCCTGTATCCGGCCCTGCAGCAGGCGGGGCATGATGATCGTTTTAATCTCGGACTGGTCACTTCTGGTGGCAGCCTCGGCTTGCTGTTTGCCCCGTCATTGCCAATCATTCTGTATGGAGTGGTCGCCAAGCAGCCCATCGATGATCTGTTTATAGCAGGTGCATTACCAGGTGTCCTGATGCTGGTGATGCTGGCCGGGTACTGTATGTGGACGCAACGCCATCGACGCACCAGTCTGGCTGAATTTTCAACGGCTGATGTCTGGAGCGCCTTCAAAGAATCTGTCTGGGAATTGCCGCTGCCATTCATAGTGCTTGGCGGGATATATTCCGGAATTCTTGCAGTATCCGAAGCGGCTGCCGTTACCGCGTTATACGTGTTGATCGTCGAAGTGGTTATTCGCCGTGAAATCAGCGTGCGACAACTACCGGCCATCGCACGTGAGTCTATGACACTGGTTGGCGGAATTCTGATCATTCTGGGGGTATCTTTTGCGTCAACCAATTATATGATTGATGCTGGAATACCGGAAAAACTGTTTGAGTTTACCGAATCCAAAGTGGCGAGCCGGGTGAGTTTTCTCGTCTACCTGCTGGGATTCCTGCTGATACTCGGCGCTATTCTCGATATTTTCTCGGCGATTGTACTGGTCGTGCCTCTGGTGTTGCCGATCGCCGCACAATATGGTGTCGATCCGTTGCACCTTGGCATAGTTTTTTTGGCGGCCATGCAACTGGGCTACCTGACGCCACCGGTTGGGCTTAATTTATTTATCGCAAGTTATCGATTCAACACACCGATAATGAGGGTGTACAGTGCAACATTTCCGTTCTTGCTGATTTTGTTTGCGGCGGTTTTGATGATTACGTTTATCCCCGGGCTATCGGTCTGGTTCAAATAACAGGAGTATTGTTTTTATGGCGGCACTTGGAACGATTTTCAGAGGGATCGGCAGATTTCTCGACCGTTTTCGCAAAGTCCTGCATTTTGTATTTTTGATGATGTTTTTCATGATCATCATCGGCGTGCTAAGCCCGGCGCCGGCGCCGACCATAGCCAGCGGCTCGGCCCTGCATCTGGATTTGCGTGGTCCGTTGGTGGATCAGTTATCCGGTGATCCGGTGCAGCGTGCACTGGATGAGTTGACCGGTAACGGCGTGCCAGAGACGCTGACGCGCGATGTGGTCAGAGTGATCAGGCAGGCGCGTGATGATGCACGTATCAAGGTGCTGGTTCTCGATGTACAGAGTCTTGCCGGTGGTGGTCTCACCAAGCTGCAACTGGTGGCCGCGGCACTTGATGACTTTAAAGCGTCGGGTAAGAAAATCGTCGCCTATGGAGATTTTTACGCGCAAAGTCAGTACCTGCTGGCCAGCCACGCCGACGAAGTTTATCTGCATCCATCCGGGTTTGTTTTTATGGACGGTTTTGGTCGGTTTCGTACTTACTACAAGGACGCGATTGACAAGCTATCGATTGACTGGAATGTGTTCAAGGTAGGCGAATTCAAATCGTTTGTAGAGCCGTATATGCGTAACGATATGTCGCCGGAAGACCGGGCCTCCAGCATCGTCTGGCTCAACCAGTTGTGGGATGCCCTGCGCACCGGGATTGTCACTGCGCGTGGCCTCGAGCCTGGCACGTTGCAGTCCTATGCAAACAACATCCGGGCACTGGTTGAACAAAGCGACGGCGATCTTGCGCGACCGGCCCTTGAAATGGGTCTTGTCGATGAACTCTGGACACGGGATCGCTTTAACAAATACATGACAGTTATGGTGGGCAAAGACGCAGAAACCAAAAAATACCGCCGGATTGGTTTTTCAGAATACCTGGCGAGCATCAGCCGCAACGATAAACAACCGGATGGTGATCAGGTTGGCGTGGTGGTGGCCTCAGGACAGATACTGGATGGTGATCACCCACCCGGAGTGATTGGCGGTGACAGCTTGGCGGAGTTGTTGCAGCAGGCACGTGAGAATAAAGACCTGAAGGCGCTGGTGCTGTACATCGATAGTCCGGGCGGCTCCAAATTTGCCTCGGAAGTGATTCAACGTGAGTTGCTGTTATGGAAGGAAAGCGGTCGTCCGCTGGTTACAGTGATGAGTTCGGTGGCTGCGTCCGGAGGCTACTGGCTGGCAATGGACGGTGATGAGATCTGGGCTAGCCCGACGACCATAACCGGATCAATTGGGATCGGTGGATACATTCCTACCTTTCAACGCTCGTTGGCGCGCCTGGGGATCAACGTCGACGGCGTTGGAACAACCGCAATGAGCGGTGCTGCACGCATCGACCGGGAGTTGAGTGATGATGTCAAAACCATCATGCAAAAGGCGATGGAGCACGGGTACCGGCAGTTCATCACCAGCGTGGCGACGGGTCGCAATATGAGTGTAGAACAGGTGGATAAAGTAGCTCGCGGACGCGTCTGGAGCGGCCAGGATGCCCAGGAACGGGGGCTTGTCGACCGCATGGGCACGCTGGATGATGCGATTGCTTCAGCGGCTAACCTGGCGGGTCTGGGTGATGACTATGATGTGAATTATGTCGAGCGCAAATTATCGGTGGAGGAGAGCATTGCGATGATGTTCTCAAGCCGCATGCAGGCTTTCGGTGATCAGATAGCAGTGCGCTCAGCGCGTGTGACTCTGGGCGATTTTATTCGCAGCATCCGGTTTTTGAATCTCGACGAGCAACTCGCGCAAGTCACGGCTTTGAATGACCCCATGCACTTGTACCTGCATTGTTTTTGCACGCTCCGGTAAAGCGCACAGGCGCCGCTGCAAGGCAGGCTTTGCAGCGGCGTTATTTCAGCCAGCTAATCGGCGGCCTCGGCGCGACGCACAACCACGCGAATACGCTGCAGTTGTGCAGCATCGGTTACCGGGCCAATCCCTGAGTTGATGTTCATCGCCTGGTTCGGGCCCAGAGTCTCCCTTATCCCTACGGGTCGATTCTCGGCGACGTTTCCGGCTTCATCATAGGCGACAATAGCGAGTTCCACATTGGTGATGGCAATCGGCGCTTTGTTGACCACCTGGATGATCACATAGCCGCTGTTATTCACGCCGATCTGTCCACCAATAAAGCGTTCCGGCTCGCTCTCGATTTGCAAGCGTGCCAACCTGGCCTGGGCATCCCGTCCCACGTCAGAATCCGAGGATGCGGCCTGCTCCAGATATTTGACTGCCTCCTGTGAACGACCGGTATTCAGTGCAATCATACCGAGCCGGTGATAGGCAGTGGCCGTGGGCAGTAATCGAATACTTTGCTGCAGATCGTCTTCGGCTGCCTGCCAGTTACCCAGTTCGAGTGTCGCCATGCCGCGCGTAAGCCAGGTTTGAAAAAAGTTACTGTTTTTTTCCAATGCAGCATTGTAATAATCGATCGCGGTCTGCCAGTCCCGGGATTGCAGATGCACATCACCGATCAGACCGTAAAATTTGCTCTCGCGTGGCTCCAGTTCGAGTGCCCGCCGGGCAAATTGCTCCGCTTGTTGCACCTGCCCCTCGCGTAAAGCTTTAACGCCCTTGTCATACGCTTCGTAAGCAGGTTTGGCCGCCCTGATGCCGGCTGTCATGGCCTGGTAGCGTTCACGGCCATAAGTACCACCGTCAGGGAGCGTTGCGGCCGTCTGGCGGTTGGTTGCAACTCTTTGTACGGAGGGCGGATGTGTTGAAAACAATCCGGAGAGCCAGTCGTCGCGACGTCCGGACTGTTCTGACAGCCGCACAAAAGTCTGTTGTAATTCTACCGCGGCGTCCGGATCGTAGCCGGCATCGGCCATCGACTGCATACCGTAAAAATCAGATTCCAGTTCTTTGTCACGGCCGTATTTAGTAGAGATCAGCTGCGCCCCTATCTGCGCGCCGCCCACAACATATTGTCCATACTTGTTGTCGTGCTGTGACACCTGGAGCGCGATCAACGCGCCTTGCAAAAGCATCTGCTGTGACATCGCGCTGGCACTATGATTGGCGGCCGCATGAATTACTTCGTGGCCAAGTACGGCGGCAAGTTCTGCCTCGCTGTTGAGTTCCGTCAGCAAGCCGCGGTTGATAGCAATTTTGCCGCCGGGCATGGCCCAGGCATTGGGGATCGAGTTATTCAGTACAACAAATTCGTAGGGCAGATTGACACCGGTTGTCTGTGTGGTGGCAGAAGCTACAGCATTGCCGACCTCGCGCACATACGCAGTCAGTTGTGGATCAATTTCGTAATCGCCACCTTGCATCTGGCGGGTGGGAGCATACTGCTGGGTTCCCATGGCTATCAATTGCGCATCGCTCACCAGTTTGAGCTGGCGTTTGCCGGTAACCGGGTTGGTCGCACAGCCGGTGATTGCCAGCACGATAACGGTGAAAGAGAGTACCAATTTTCTCATGATGACATCCTTAAACTTTTCTGGTGGGTCATAACTGCCGCTCAGGAACAACGCCGTGCGGGCAGACTCAGGCCCAGTCGAGAATAACTTTTCCGGACCGACCGGAATTCATCACATCGAACCCCTGTGCAAACTGGTCCGCTACGAAGCGGTGCGTGATCACAGGTTCGACATTCAGACCGCTTTGTAACATGCTCGCCATTTTATACCAGGTCTCGAACATTTCCCGACCATAGACACCTTTTATTACAAGGCCTTTGAATATCACCTGGTTCCAGTCGATGGCAATGTCGTTGGGAGGAATGCCCAGCATCGCAAGGCGTCCCCCGTGGTGTAACGTATCCAGCAGGGTACGTAATGCCTCTCCATTGCCTGACATTTCCATGCCCACATCGAAGCCTTCCAGCATCCCCAACTGGTCCATGACATCGCGAACCTTTTCGTTACCGACATTGACGCAACGCGTAGCGCCCATCTGCCGGGCAAGGTTCAGTCGGTAATCGTTAACATCGGTGATCACGATGTGACGTGCACCCACATGGCGGGCGATCGCGACGGCCATGATTCCAATCGGGCCTGCACCAGTGATCAGGACATCTTCGCCCACCAGGTCAAACGACAGGGCTGTGTGTGTCGCATTACCTAATGGATCGAGAATGGCAGCGATATCATTACCAACACTATCCGGCAGTAAAAAGGCGTTTTGAGCGGGCAGGGCCAGATACTCTGCAAAACACCCCGGTCTGCTGACACCCACGCCCTGGCTCGCCCGACACAGGTGGCGGCGTCCGGCCTTGCAATTGCGACAGAAGCCGCAGGTAATATGACCTTCACCTGAAACCCGGTCGCCAAGGGCAAAGCCTCGAACTTCCGATCCCATTTCAACTATTTCGCCAACGTATTCGTGGCCGACTGCCATGGGTACCGGGATAGTTTTCTGCGCCCATTCGTCCCAGTTGTAGATGTGCATATCGGTTCCACAAATAGCCGTTTTGCTGATCCTGATCAGAACATCGTTATGGCCGACACGCGGCTCAGCAATATCCTCCATCCAGATCCCGGGTTCGGCTTTGGCTTTGACAAGTGCTTTCATAATTGCTCTAGGTAATTATTTCCAGTTCTGCGCCCACATCGGTAAATGCAGCAATCGCGCGATCCAGTTGCTCGCGGGTATGTGCCGCCGACATCTGGGTGCGAATACGAGCCTGGTTCTGCGGAACGACAGGGTAAGCAAACCCGATAACATAGATATTTTTTTCCAGCAGTCGATTTGCCATGGCCGTCGCTATCGTAGCGTCTCCCAGCATGACCGGAATAATTGGATGGTCTCCCGGCAGTAGCTCAAAGCCGGCATTTTGGAGGCCTTCACGAAAATAGCGCGTGTTTTCCCAAAGTTTTTCACGCAGGGCTGCACCATCCTGCATCATGTCAATCACCTTGATCGCAGCAGCTACCAGGGGT
>JABDLQ010000167.1 GCA_013002925.1 Gammaproteobacteria bacterium
AATCAAGCCCAAAAACTCGGTTTCTGACAGAATTTTGGTACCTAAAGCTTCCGCTTTGGTGAGTTTGGAGCCGGCTTTTTCGCCCGCTACCAGATAATCGGTCTTTTTGGATACGCTGCCAGTGACTTTGCCACCGGCGGCAACGATTAGCGCCCTGGCGTCGTCACGCGTCAATTGCGAAAGACTGCCGGTCAGGACAAAGGTCTTACCTTTGACTTCGGCGTTCTCGTTCTCTGGATCTGCTGCCTTGGACACTGGCCAGTGTAAACCCAGGGATTGCAGGCTTCGGATCAGTTTTATGTTTGCAGGATTATCAAAAAACTCGCGAATTCTACCCGCGACTATGGGTCCCACGTCGGCAACCTCCTCGAGCTGTTCAGCCTCGGCATTAATCAAAGGTTCAATATCACCGAAGTGAGCGGCCAGCGCCGCTGCGGTGCTTTCTCCAACCTCGCGAATACCGAGTGCATAAATAAAACGGGCCAGTGTTGTTTCCTTGCTGTCTGCAATATTACGCAACAGGTTTTCAGCCGATTTTTTCCCCATGCGCTCGAGTTCTATCAGGGATTCCAGGCGCAGAGTGTAGAGTTCGTCCACGCTGTTGACGAGCTTTTGATCAACGAGGGCATCGGCGAGTTTATCCCCCAGGCCTTCGATATCCAGTGCCCGCCGCGAGGCAAAATGCCACAGGCTTTGTTTGAATTGGGCCGGACATGTCAGGCCGCCTGTGCAGCGAGCGACTGATTCGGTTTCACTGTGTGCTACCACTGAATCGCAGATCGGGCAACGTGCCGGCAGCCTGATTTTTCGAACATTGGCGCCCCGCTTGCTTTTGACCACTGAGACCACTTCAGGAATGACGTCGCCTGCGCGACGCACGACCACTGTGTCGCCAATACGGATGTCTTTGCGAGCGATTTCATCCATGTTGTGCAAGGTGACGTTGCTGACGGTTACCCCACCGACGAATACAGGTTGCAGACGAGCCACCGGTGTCAAAGCGCCTGTGCGTCCAACCTGAAATTCGGCGTCGAGTACGGTGGTCAGTTCTTCCTGCGCCGGGAATTTATGCGCAATCGCCCAACGCGGTGCCCTGGAGATAAACCCCAGCGTTTGCTGTAGCGCCAGGTCGTTCACCTTGTACA
Source organism: Gammaproteobacteria bacterium (assembly GCA_013002925.1). GTDB lineage: Bacteria > Pseudomonadota > Gammaproteobacteria > Steroidobacterales > SZUA-146 > SZUA-146. Next base: position 1,146 of record JABDLQ010000167.1, read on the forward strand.
CAATCCCGTCAATCTCATAGGGCAAGGAAGGACGCCGCTCAGCAATCCGCTCGTAGTAGTCCAGGCATCCACGCGCTCCCTTAACCACGGCGTTTTCAGGGTTTATGCGCAAGCCCCACTTATGCATTGCCGCCAAAACCTCGGTGTGGGTCTGTGGAACATTCCAGCCGACCACTTCGCCAAGACCATAAAGGTATATCATCAAAGGACGTTTGGCTGTTTCCCTGGGGTCGAGCTGACGCAGACTGCCGGCAGCGGCATTGCGTGGATTTTTAAACGCATTGCCCCCCTGCTCCGTCACGCGTCGGTTCATTTCGTGAAAGCCGGCCAGGGGCATGTAAACCTCTCCACGAACTTCGAGCAAGTCAGGCGTTTTCGTGCCGCGCAACTGCAATGGTACCGAACGCAGTGTGCGAATGTTGTGCGTGATGTCTTCCCCGACCTGTCCATCACCGCGAGTCGCCGCCTGGATCAATTCTCCATCGCGATACATCAGACTGACTGCCAAACCGTCGAGTTTTGGTTCCGCCGCAAACTCCACGCTGTCTATCGATACCCCCGCTTTTTGCAGACGTTCAATTATCCGCTTTTCAAAATCGAGGACATCCTGCTCGGTGAACGCGTTGCCAAGGGATAGCAGCGGCACGCGATGCTGGATTTGTGTAAACCTGGAGACAGGCTGAGCGCCCACTCTTTGCGTGGGAGAGCTGGCGTCACTCAGATCCGGATGTGCCTGCTCAAGCGCCAGCAATTCATGGAACAGACGATCATACTCCGCATCCGGGATATCGGGATCGTCGAGTACATGATAACGGTAGTTGGCATCGGCCAGCGCTTTGCGCAGCACCCTAACTTTGTTCTTTATTTTTGCAGATGTGGCCATTTCACGCCCCGACACTGCTTAGCTGGACACTGTGCCAGATCGACGCGCTGGCATCAGAACGTGGTGTCGCTGGCGGCGATACCATGCTGGTAGTGAATCAATTCCTCGCGCAGATGACTGGCACACTGGCGGCTGACCGTAGTCCCGTGGCTGTCTACCAACTGGCCTTCAAGTGTCGCAGCCAGCCGGCGACCGGTAGCCAGCATGTCGGCAAATGCAGCAACTGGATCTGGCGGGCCGGGCAAAACCAGAAACATGCTGGCGCCTTTTAATTCCTGCGCTGCGATGTTCTCAAGATCAAAGGAGCCGGGCTTGACCAGATTCGCAACACTGAAAACCGCCTCTGCGGCGTCGCCGGTGTCATTTTCCGCGACACGATGAAAAATATTCAGCTGCCCAAACTGCAGTCCTTCAGCCTGTAGCGCCTGTAAGAACTCTTTTCCGGCAAAACTGGCCCCGGCACGTGGCACCAGGTGGAGGGAAATGATTTTCTCAGCTACGGTTTTATCCGATGATGCCGTTGTGTCAGCGGCCGCCGACTCCACCTGCGTACCCCGGGTTTCGTCATCCACGGCAGCATCAGCAGCTGATACTGACGAAACCAGACCTGGCATAACCCGGTGGTCTCGCTCGGTAGCGTTACCTGCCGCCTGGTTGGCGTTGTCTACTGCAGTGCCATCAGCAGAACCATCATATTGCGCAGTGCCGGAACGCCGTGACAACACGTACAACACCACCAGAAGCAGTACTCCTGCAATTGCCAATATCCAGCGCAATTCGTTCATTATGGGCTCAATAGTAATGCGGTTTGCCGACAGATCAAACTCATCGGCATTAATACCAACAGACCTGCAGATGGCCACAACGTTCCGTCACTTTGACACTCGGTCTGTGCGCGAATATCACCGGTAATTGCTACGAGGCTTCGGCCATCTCTACAGCTTCACCAATATCCACTGCAACCGGACGCGAAACACCCGCTTCTTGCATCGTGACTCCAATCAGTTGATCAGCTAATGCAATTGTGGATTTGTTGTGCGTAATGATAATGAACTGAATGCGATCAGACATTTCCTTCAATATATTGCAAAACCGATTGACATTGGCATCATCCAGCGGCGCATCAACCTCATCAAGCATGCAAAACGGTGCGGCGTTTAACTGGAATATCGAAAATACCAGAGCCACCGCGGTCAGCGCTTTTTCGCCGCCAGACAGCAGGTGAATCGTGCTGTTGCGCTTGCCCGGAGGCTGAGCCATAACCGTGACGCCGGCGGTCAGAAGATCGGTGTCATTGAGCTCGAGATAGGCATGCCCACCTCCGAACAGTTTCGGAAACAGCTGTTTAAATCCAGCGTTCACCTGGTCAAAAGTTTCTCTGAAACGGGTGCGGGTTTCGCGGTCGATTTTGCGAATCGCCGATTCCAGGATCTCAAGTGCTTCAATCAGATCTGCATGCTGAGAATCCAGATATTCCTTGCGCTCCAGCTGTTCTTTGTACTCGTCGATGGCTGCCAGATTGATGTTGCCAAGACGGGAAATGCGTCGTTGCATCAATTCAACTTTTTCCTGCCACTCCTGGGGATCGGCCTGTTCCGGGAGCCCTTCTTTAACGGACTCCATCTCAAACCCGGTTTCTGCAAAGCGCTCCGCGATCGTGTCACGTCGCACTTTAATCTCCTGGGCAGAGATACGCCCCTGCTGGACCGTTTCACGCTGTTCAGCGACCTCCTTTTCACACGCCTGACGCTGTTGCTCACGTTCCCGCAACTGATGTTCGGTCGCTTCGAGAACCTTGCGCGCATCCCCGAGTTCTTTTTCAACGACCAGTCGATCTTCGAGCAAGCCAGTCAACTGCTCTTGATGTGCTGCCAACGGGGCTTCCCCGGTACTTAATTGCTTGAGCAATTCGGTGCGGCGATCACTCAGTTTGCTGAGCTGATCACGTAATCGACCGAGGTTTTCCTGCGCTGATTCACGTGTACTGCGCTGTGACTCAACTTTGACTTCGATACTATGAGCTGCCGCACGATCGCGTTCAAAGGCCGTGCGCGCTTCGTCAAGGGCGGTTTTAACTCGCGGCTCCTGGGCTTTCAGGCGGTTTAGCCGCTCCTGCGCATCTACACGAGTGCGCTCCGCAAAATCCAGCGCCTGTTGCGCTACCTTGATCTTTTCATCTGTCTCGCTGATAGCAGTCGACAAATCTTCGTGATCTGCATCCAGCATACGCAAGCGTTCATGCATGTCTGACAGACGCGACTGTCGAGCGTCCATGCGAGCAATCAAATCAACGTGTTCGCGGTGCACCCGGTTAACCAGGCTCTGGCGGTCATCGCGTTGTTGCTCCAGTTCTTTGAGAGTCGTGCGCGCTGATTGATGCTGCTCATCCAGTTCGGCGACTTGGGCTGCTACTGCCTGGCACTCTGCCCGCAGTTCGCGTAACTCAGTCTCCCGGGCAATGACTCCTGCCTCAGCATCTTTTTCACGATTGACACGCAACCAGCTCGCATTGAGCCAAATTCCATCCGGTGTCACGACCGACTCGTGTTCAGACAGCTCGTTGCGCATGTTTAACGCGTCGCTGAGCGAGTCAGCAATCCGAACGTTTGCCAACAATCCGGTAACACCTGCGCTGCCAGAGACTTTCGCGGCAAGCGTCCGGGGTGCAGGCACTGCCGTCTCACGCTGATCCATGAAACTGACTGAAACTTCGCCAATATCACCAAGCACCGCGGCCACGCTGTCGAGCCCGTCAACACACACAGCCTCAAGATAGTCGCCCAGCACCGTCTCCACCGCGAGTTCCCAACCCGGAGCAACCTGTAATTGCTGTGCCACCCGTGGATTTGACGCCAGGCCAGCACCCTCCAGCCACTGATAGACATCACTTTGGCCGCCGCCCAGCGCCGCCTGCTGCAGGGCTTCCAGTGACGACAGACGACCTTTACGCTGTTGCAATCCGGCACGTTGCTCGTCCAGTTTCACCGTGAGCCCCGCGTCTTGTTCACGCATTTGCTGAATCTGTTCGTTAACGTGCTGCAGCTGCCGCTGATTTTCGTGCAGATCGAGCTTCAGGTCGGCTTCACTGGCCGTCAGCTGGTTCAACTCGCCGGCAAGCTCCTCAGGAGACAGTGCGGAACGTTCGACTTCTAACCGTTCCTGACGCACCAACAGGGACTGTAACTGCTGATCGAGATGCTCGATACGGGTGCGTTCCACCTGGGCGGCCTGCGTTGCATCGCCTGTTTCTTTACTGACCGTCTGCCACTGCGCCTGCCAGGCGTTCATTTTGGTCTCTGCAACCTGCCATTCCGCCTCGGACTCCCGCAATACGGCCGTCAATCGCGCCCATTCGGGCTCCATATCGGCAAGCGCAGCCGACAGGTCTGTCAGGCGGGTTTCGTCCCGGGTAATTTCTGCTTCAAATTCCTCAATACCCTGTTCAGAATCCTCGATATCCTGTTGCTGGCGTTGCTTGAGCTCGCGCGCGTGTTGAATAAGCTGTTCGAGCCGGGCAATTTCTGTGCCTACCTTGTAAAAATTCTCCTGCACACTATTAAAGGCATCGCCGTGCTCACTGTTGTTGCTGCGCAATTTCTCTATTTCAGCTTCGACTGAACGCATCCGTCCAATCGCCGCTTCGAGGGCCATTTCCTTCTCATGAGTTAGCTTTGCTTCAGCGGTCCGGCGATCCTCCATTTCGGTATACCGCAGTGCCAAAAGCTCTGCGTCCAGCCGCCGTGATTCTTCTTTATAGGTCTTGTATTTTTCTGCGACCGATGCCTGCCGTTGCAAATGTTTGAGTTGTTTTTCAACTTCGTCACGCAGATCATTCAGCCGATCAAGATTGTCGCGCGTGTGTCGGATACGGTTATGGGTTTCACGGCGCCGTTCTTTATACTTCGAAATTCCCGCCGCTTCCTCCAGAAAACTGCGCATATCGTCAGGCTTGGCTTCAACGAAGCGAGAGATCATACCCTGTTCAATAATTGAATAGCTGCGCGCACCCAGCCCGGTGCCCAAAAATACGTGAGTAATGTCTTTGCGCCGGCAGCGGGTGTTATTTAAGAAATACGTCGATTGACCATCGCGGTTCATCACCCGTTTGATCGACACTTCGTTGTAACTGGCATATTGACCGCCAATTTTTCCATCCGAATTGTCGAATATCAGCTCAATGGTTGCGGAGCCGACCGGTTTGCGACTGCTTGAACCGTTGAATATCACGTCGGTGAGTTCGTCACCGCGCAGATTCTTCGCCGAACTCTCCCCCATGACCCACCGGACTGCATCGATGATGTTGGATTTTCCGCAGCCATTTGGTCCTACAACTCCGACAAGATTGCTCGGAAAAGTAACAGTGGTAGGATCGACAAACGTTTTAAAGCCGGCGAGCTTGATTTTGCTCAGACGCATTCAGATGGTTCCAGATCTTGGTTGAATTTAACGCCGTAGTGTAAAGTAAACAGATGGCGAATGTCATTAGCGATGCAAATTATTTGGAGGGTGAACAACTGTGACAATTTTTCCCGATGAGGCCCTTGGTGCAAAAGGCAAGGCGTCACCATCCCGCAGTTTGGAAACGTTTCCAAACCCTGAAACCAGCAGCGATTATACCATCCGCATGCGGATCCCCGAGTTTACCTGTGTGTGTCCGAAAACCGGCCAGCCTGACTTCGCGACTCTACACTTAGAGTATGTTCCCAATAAACTTTGTATAGAGCTGAAATCGTTAAAGCTTTATATTTGGTCCTACCGGGATGAGGGGGCATTCCATGAGGCTGTCACAAACCAGATCCTCAACGACCTGGTCAGCGCCTGCGAACCACGTTTTATGCGTCTGAGCGCAGAATTTGGCGTTCGCGGCGGTATATACACCACTGTGGCCGCCGAACAGATCGCGCCAGGCTGGCAGCCAGGACCTGTCGTTCAGCTGCCCTGAGCACTCCGGTTGGCAGTGCCATTGCGACCAACCCTGTTCCAGTTAAATTTGTTCTATACATTTCCATTTATCACTATATAATTGAGCGTTTTTCTTCTGCGGGACCCGCATTGAAAGGGGCGAAATATGGCTACTAGAAAGAAAAAGACAGCAACCAGAACCAGTAAAACCACGAGCAAGAAGGCGGCTGTCAAAAGCAAAAAAGCGGCAACAAAGAAGAGCACTTCAAAGAAAACCGCCAAAAAGAAAACTGCAAGCAAAAAGAAAGCGG
>JABDLQ010000080.1 GCA_013002925.1 Gammaproteobacteria bacterium
AAAAAACTGATGCTGTTGCCGTTTTTTTTAGCGGGTGTTGTTGCCGCTTTGCCAGCTTCGGCACAAAACACGTCAGACTGGGTAATCGAGTTTGAGATCACGCCATTTGCACTGCACACCAGTGCGAGCGACTCGCTCCGGCCACACCGGGCACTTAAGACCGCTAACGGACAAACGGTGCTGGCTAATATCGCGGCACTGAAACAGCCGATACTCGAGCGCATTGATGCAGCGTTGAACCGGCGGCTCCATGTTTCCCAGGATTTTTCAATCGCCCTTGCGGGCGTCGTTGCGGAGCTTGCCCCGAAAGAAGTCCCGCTTGTCGCGCAACTGCCTGGCGTGCGTCGTGTGACCCCAAACCGGCTGATGCCGCTACCGGCAGGATCGACAGTTGGCTCTCCTGCGATGCGCAACCCGGGGGACCGGGGCGGCGAACCGGTGGACCCTGTGGTGGAATTAAGCGGGGCGGCGTCAATCTGGGATGGATCAGCCAGTGGTGGCACAAGCTTTTTTGGGGAAGGGATGATAGTTGGTGTGACCGGAACCGGTATCAACGCCGGTCATCCGGCATTTGCGGGTATTGGCGACGATGGTTATGGGCATGTCAATCCATTCGGTGACGGAGTCTATCGGGGCGAGTGTTTTATGACCCCGGATCTGTTGTGCAACAGCAAATTGATCGGGCGGTATGACTTTGATGAATCGCCGGACACAACCTCGCAGGACACCAATGGTTACAGCACGGCGGTGGCGTCGGTTGCTGTCGGAAACCGCCTGTTGGGAGATACCGTATCCAGCCTGGGTCTTGACCTGGTCACCGGCGTAGCACCCCATGCGAACCTGATCGCTTATCGTACCTGTGCCGATATCGGTTGCTCTACCGTGGCATCGATCCTTGCCTTTGAGCAGGCGATTCTCGATGGCGTCGATGTTCTGGTACATGTTGTGAGCAGCCCGGCGAGCTCACCATGGCAGGACCCGCTGGCGACGGCAGCCTTGTCGATGCATGCCGCCGGGATTTCATTTTTATACACGACCGGCAATAGCGGTCCAATGCCCGGCACCATTTTCCTCAGTCTCGCAGCTCCGTGGAACATGGTGGTAGCGAGCTCCACGCACGGTCGTGAAACCGGTGCGCGGGTGCTCACTGGATTTTCCGGTGGCGCGACGCCGGTTCCAGGTAACATGTTGGGTGGTGCGCAGACTGGCGTGTACAGCGGTGCGATCGTGTACGCGGGCAACTTTGATAATCCCAATGCACCGGGCTCAGACCCGGCGCAGTGCTTACAGCCTTTCCCGGCCGGTATTTTTGATGGTGAGATTCTCGTGTGCGACCGGGGAGAGATTTCCCGCTTGCAAAAAAGTATCAACGCCAGCGATTCCGGCGCGGGCGGTTTTGTGCTGGCCAACGTTGTCGGTGGATCGGATTTTATCGCCACCGATATTTATGCGTTACCCGGCATTCATATCAATGCCGCCGATGCGCAGTCATTGCGGGACTGGCTGTCGACCGGCACTGGTCATGAAGCCAGCATCCGATTGGCAAACAATGCATTCAACCCGGCAATTGCAGACGTACTGTCATCCGGCAGCTCGCGGGGACCGTTTCCAGGTCTTGACTATCTGGTACCCAGTGCCACGATGCCAGCACTGGGCATCGTGACCGCTAACCTTCCAGACCAGCCATTTCTGTTGCGCAATATGCGCGGCAGCGCAACCGGGGCTGGAGCTGTCGCGCTGCTAAAAGCCGTGCATCCGGACTGGTCACCCAGTGAATTGATGTCGGCACTGATGACAACGGGCAGCACACCGCTGCGCGAAGAAGATCTGGCAACGCTGACAGGCCCGTTTGATCATGGGGGTGGACGCATCGATCTGGCCGCCGCGGCCCAGGCGGGCCTGTTGCTTCACGTCAGTGTCGATGAGTTTGCCAATGCGTCCCCGTCGCTGGGCGGTGACCCCAAAGCGCTGAACCTGGCAGGGCTGGTTGACCTTGACTGTGTCGGCAGCTGTGAATGGATTCGTACCGTGCGCGCGACGCGTGCCGGCACGTGGACTGCGAGCGCGGTATTTAGTGAACCCCTGGTGGAGGCGCAGGTGGAACCCGCCGTATTTTCGTTGGATGTCGACGAGCGCCAGGAGCTGCGCATCACATTGCATGGACACCCGTCGCTGGCGGATGTCAATTACACCGGTGAAATCATTTTGACACCTGCACAACCTGAAATCCCGGTCAGCAAACTGGGTGTAGTCGCTACGGTATTTGCTGACAGTGACGGCGATGGAATTGCCAATGTTGCGGACACCTGCCTGAACATTGCCAACGCGGATCAGCGGGACACCAATGCAGATGGCTTCGGTAACCTCTGTGATCCTGACCTGGACGATAACGGCATCGTCAATATGCCGGATGTCGTGCAGTTTCTGAAGCGCTTTATGAGCTCTGATCCCGATGCCGATCTGAATGGCGACGGCACGGTGGACTATGGCGACATTGAACTATTAAAGACCTTTTGGTTGCAGGCGCCTGGGCCTTCCGGGACGGTGCCGTAAATTATTTTCTGGTGCCGGGGGATTTGCAAAAGCACAGATGTTCGTTCGGCAGTTTGTTGCCGCCAGATGCCCGGCCGACTATCGGGTGTACCCAGGGTATTGTTCAACACGCGGGGTGGTGTGGTTCATAACGCGGGCTGACTTCGATAGCGATCACTCCCGGAAGGCACACGACAAGCTGTAAAACCGCGGGAAAAAAATAGACACCAGCCGTGACCGACGAAAGAGCCAGAACCGGTACCCGCTGTCAAAGGACCGTGAGCAGTATTTTTTGCACTAGTCACGACGCGCAGCAGCCGGTGCGAAAAGAACTGGACATGGGCCCCGGGGTCCGACCTGCCTGCAAGCAGCCGGCACTACCCGCAGGAGACTGGACCAGGAAAGAACCACCTGGTTGTTTGAGTGTTGGGAAAATATCGGCGGGATAGCGTCATAATATTGCCACGTCGTTGCTTTTCTCGAGATGACGTTTTTTTGGCAACGACGGTGGTTTGGTCAGGCCATGCCGAGGGTGAATTGGGTAAAGACATTGGTTTGATTGGCCTGTGTCGACGCAGGATTGTGCCAAAGACTAGACCATGAGTGCGCCATCGGCAGTTTTTGCGAGACCGCCGGGATCGATGATCTCCAAATGCTTGCCGCTGGATTTGATCAAGCCAGACTTTATCAATCGCTTGATTTGGCGACTGAGGGTTTCCGGTGCCATCGCCAGATAGCTGGCGATGTCATGATGAGTCATCGGCAATGACAGTGTGCGCGAAGCAGACGGATCTATATCAGACCGTGCCAGCAGATCCATCAAAAACGCCGCGAGTTTTTCTGTCGAGCTATAGTTTCCTGCCAGGATCTCCTGTTTGCGCAACGCGGCGCCGAAAACGGCCAGAAATTCCTTCAGGACGTCAGGCTGATTCTTGCAAACCTCGGCAAAATCATCGACGTCCAACAGGCAGCACGAGGTTTTGCATAAAGCAACAGCATTGTGCTTATGGGTACCATCTTCAAGTGCTTCGAGACCGGCCAACTCCCCGCCCGTGATAAACGACACAATCTGTTCAGTCCCGTCACTGTCAACGGTGTAGGTTTTTAGCCAGCCGTTGGTTACCACCACCACTCCGGCAAACGGCTCGGACAAACGGTACACATGGTCTCCTGGAGCCAGGTCAGTCATCATCTGCATGCGCGCACCGAGACTGTCGCGGTGTTCATCGCAATGCTCAGAAGGCAACAGGCAACTGCCGGTAAACCAGCACAATCCTGTGAATCTGCAACCGCTTTTGCGGCACTGCGCAGCACGCTGCCTGATTTCAGATTGTTTCAGAATTTTATGGCCAGCTTCATGAATCATCACTACACCCGCTGCATTCTGTAGCTACTCCATTTTTTTATACCTGTTTGCCAGTCTGCAAACAATCGAGGCTAACCAAATCGCAGTAGGTGTTTACCGCAGCCAGCTAGTGCGTTAGTCCGGTTTTTGACAAATGTCAACGCTATTTTTTCCCATGGTTTCGATAATAGATATGAAGGATAGGGATGTTCATGGAGGATGAGTGCTACAGGAAAGGAGGAGGCTATGAAAACTCAATTTCGATTTATCACAATGTTAGTGCTGGCATTCATGGCCCTCGGCAATGCTCCGGTTGTCGCCGCAGATCATGATGTCATGGCGAAATTCGACCGCGTTGACGTGGGTGCTGGCCACCCCGTGACAGGCTATACAATGCACTATCAGTACAAGTTCAAAGGCACGGCAGTTCAGGGACTGCACATTTTGATTAATGTGCCGGTACCGTCTGATCTGCCAGGTTTTGATACGCTGATGTCTGCTGTGGACAGCGAGTTGATGGTGACGTTAACCCGGGGCCATCACCTGTACGCAGAATGCACGATTCCTGCCAGCCGCAGCTACGGTCTGCTGGGATCAGTAAGCTTTGAAATGGATATCATGAGAATGAATGGCGCACTCATTTACCTGGGTGGAATGTGTGATACCACGCCATGGGCTGACAAACCCACCAGCGGCGTTCCTGAAATGGTCAAAGAAGACATGGCCAAAGCCTACGTGTACTTTGGACCTGACAAGATGTGGATGATTACCTTGGGAAGGGCTCATCCCATGTAGAAAAATTCGCAGAGCCCGGCACAATCCCGTCGGTCTGCTGCGGTGAAAATGGGGACGGATGCGGAATCGCATTCGTCCCCTCATTCATTTGTGTGTGTGCGGGTTTCCTGATTACTCAATGTTGAGCAGTACCTGTCCGGTCTGCGGTTGCACCGGACGATTGCCCTGACCGGAGAAGGTCACCGGGATCGATGTGAGTTGCATGCCGCGATTGGCAAGCACAGCGAAATGCAGATGTGGACCGCTGCTGAACCCGGTATTGCCCGAATCTGCGATGTACTGACCACGATTGACACGTTGTCCGGGCCTGACCCGAATTGCGTTCCATGCCAGGTGGGCATACACGGCCATCGTGCCATCATCGTGGGCAATGCGCACGACATTGGCTTTGGGTAAATCGCGTTCGGCATCGGTGCCGCCGGAGTAATGTTCATACGATGTTGCAAACACCACGCCGCCTCGTGCTGCATGGATTGGTGTGCCGACATCCATCGCCAGGTCGATGGCGTGATGGCTGCCTTCGTCAGTATGGGTGATCCGCGCCGGGAACGCCTGTGAAACGGGGTGTTTGGTGCCTCTGGCAAACGGCATTTCGTACAGATAACTGGTATCCGGCGCCTGGGACGGGTCTCCTGGCATGATGCGGTATTTCATCTCAAAGCCGTACGCCTGTCCCGGATCAGCCGGGAGAATATCGAGTAATTCGGTTTTGCTGTCCGGCTGCAGGACTGCTGTATGGCGGCTGCCAAGCTGCGGCTGCAGGTTGTCCATGGCTGTCAGGTCTACAACCAGTTCCATCGGACAATGCCACTCATTGATCGCCACGAGCCGGGTACCTGCGTCGAATTCTTCCTGGATAATTGTTACTTCCGGGACCCGATTGCGCGTGATCATGCGCTCGGATTCAACGCTGCGTTTGTCCACCGGCGGACGGTCTGAGAATTGCCAGTTCCCGTCGCTGTCCTTGTACCGGTACAGGGTTTGAGCGACGCTCGCCGTGACCACGGAGACACAGAGAGCAAGCAATATCATTCGAATAGACATCAGGGAATAGTAGCAAACAGGGCAGAACTGTCTGTTAAATGCGTCATGGTTTTGCCGGTTGCGCCCAGACTAAAGTTAACATTAACAAGGGTGTACATCTTCTGTGGTTGGGTACGTCAGGGGCCGTTACAGCGGCGGCGGGTTATACGTTGCGCCGCAAAAAACGAATGCCATCTGCAGGTTGGTCGCGGCAGGCAATCTGATGAATCCGACACTAGGCAAGAGCCGGGCCAAACCAGGAGCCGGGCTACACGTTGATATGCCGTTAGCAACTGCTGCGAGTGTGTTGATCGCGGCATGCCAGCTGGCGCGCCCGGCAGAAAGTGACAGACCAGGTCATGTCGTTACGCAAAACGTAAATACGGTGAGTGTTTTGCGCAGTCCAGGAAATCCCGCGCTCGGGGCGGCAAACGAAGAGGGTTTGGCGGTAGACTCG
>JABDLQ010000178.1 GCA_013002925.1 Gammaproteobacteria bacterium
GTCGTAGCGTTCACCAAAGACAACGAAGTACTGGTGGGACAACCGGCCAAGCGACAGGCGGTGACCAATCCGGAAAACACGCTGTTTGCCGTCAAGCGATTGATCGGCCGGCGGTTTAAGGACGAGGTCGTGGCGAAGGACCGCGACATGGTGCCGTACAAAATTGTGGAAGCGGACTACGGTGACGCCTGGGTCAAGGTGCACGACAAGACCATGGCTCCGCCTGAAATCTCGGCACGTGTGCTGATGAAAATGAAAAAAACCGCGGAAGACTATCTCGGCGAAGAGGTCACCGAGGCGGTCATCACTGTGCCGGCCTATTTTAATGATTCGCAGCGCCAGGCCACCAAGGATGCGGGCAAGATCGCCGGCCTTGAAGTCAAGCGCATTATCAACGAGCCGACCGCGGCGGCGTTGGCTTATGGCATGGACAAGCAGCGTGGCGATCGCAAAATTGCCGTTTATGATCTGGGCGGCGGGACCTTTGATATCTCCATTATCGAGATTGCTGAAATCGATGGTGAGCACCAGTTTGAAGTGCTGTCAACCAATGGCGACACGTTCCTCGGCGGTGAGGATTTCGATCTGCGCGTGATCCAGTACCTGGCGAAGGAATTTGAAAAGGAAAGCGGCGTTGATGTGAGCAAAGACGCGGTGGCCATGCAGCGACTCAAAGAAGCCGCTGAAACCGCCAAGATCGAGCTGTCATCCAGTCAGCAAACCGAGGTCAATCTGCCGTACATTACCGCGGATGCCAGCGGACCCAAGCATCTCAACATCAAGTTGACCCGTGCGAAACTTGAATCGCTGGTTGATGATCTGGTGGCCCGTACGATCGCGCCATGCAAGACAGCGCTCAAAGACGCCGGTTTGTCGGTCGGTGATGTTGCCAACGTGATCCTGGTCGGTGGCCAGACGCGGATGCCGAAAGTGTTCGAGGCCGTCAAAGACTTTTTTGGCAAAGAGCCACGCCGTGATGTGAACCCGGATGAAGCAGTTGCCATTGGTGCAGCGATTCAAGGTGGTGTGCTGGCCGGCGATGTAAAAGATGTGTTGTTGCTTGATGTCACGCCGTTGTCTTTGGGTATCGAGACGCTCGGCAGTGTGATGACCAAGCTCATTGACAAAAACACGACCATTCCGACCAAGGCAACGGAGACGTTTTCGACGGCAGCGGATAATCAGCCCGCCGTAACGATTCATGTGCTGCAGGGTGAGCGTGAACGCTCTCAGGATAACAAGTCACTGGGACGATTTGACCTGTCGGATATTGCACCGGCACCGCGCGGTGTACCGCAGATCGAAGTAACTTTCGATATCGATGCAAACGGTATTTTGAATGTGTCGGCCAAGGACAAAGCGACTGGTAAGGAGCAGAAGATTGTCATCAAGGCCTCCAGCGGGCTCAATGAAGACGAAATCGAGCGCATGGTCAGTGATGCCGAGAGCCACGCGGAAGAAGACAAGAAATTCCGCGAAGTCGTGGATGCCAAGAACCAGGGTGATGCGCTGATTCATGCGACTGAAAAGTCGATGAAAGAACTTGGCGAGAAAGTCACCCCGGACGAACGTGGCAAGATTGAAGCGGCAATCAGCGATCTGCGCAAAGCGCTTGAAGGCGACAACAAAGAAGCCATCGAATCGAAGACGCAGGCACTTGCCGAAGCGTCAGCGGGTATGGCTGAGCGCCTCTATAGTCAGGATGCCGAGGCAGCGCCGGAGGGTGCACCAGAGCAGGCGTCTGCTGACGCTGACGTTGTAGATGCCGAGTTCGAAGAGGTGAAAGGCGACGACAAATAGTCGTCGCCTGATCTGAGCGCGGCCGATGTCCCGGGATGCGACGCTGTGCTCAGCAAAATATTGTCAACAATGAGAGTGTAACCAGAGTGTGCCACCTTGCGAGCCGACCGTACCGCTATGTCTGATCAGGATTACTACGAAGTTCTGGGGGTCAAGCGCGACGCTGATGAAGCGACGATAAAAAAAGCCTACCGGCGCCTGGCGATGAAGCATCATCCGGACCGCAATCCGGATGATGCCCAGTCGGAGGCCCAGTTCAAAGCGGCCAAGGAAGCGTATGAAGTCCTGAAAGATCCAAACAAGCGGGCGCGCTATGACCAGTTCGGAAAGGAAGGACTGTCCGGTGCAGCCGGCGGTGGATTCAATCCGGGCGATGCGTTTGGCGATATCTTTGGTGATGTTTTTGGCGATATTTTTGGTGGTGGCCGCCGAGGTGGTGGCACCAGAAACCGGGTGTTTCGCGGTGCCGATCTGCGCTATGGACTGGTGCTGACACTCGAACAGGCAGTGTTTGGGGATGAAGTCAAAATTGACATTCCCAAACAGGATATCTGCGACACCTGCGACGGCAACGGCGCGGCCAAAGGCAGCTCGGCCGAAACCTGTCAGACCTGTAACGGGATCGGTCAGGTACGTATGCAGCAGGGCTTCTTTTCGGTGCAGCAAACCTGCCCCAAATGCCGTGGATCCGGTGAAGTCATCACCAATCCGTGTGGTTCATGCAATGGCAGTGGCCGGGTACGCAAAACCAAGGCACTGTCGGTGCGCATTCCCGAAGGCGTGGATGAGGGTGATCGTATTCGCCTGGCGGGCGAGGGCGAACCTGGTCAAAACGGTGGTCCTGCCGGTGATCTTTACGTTGAAATTGAAGTCAGACGCCACCCGATTTTCGGGCGCGATGGCAGCAATTTGCTGTGCGAAGTGCCGATCGGTTTTGCCACGGCCACGCTCGGCGGTGAAGTTGAAGTGCCCACCCTCGGTGGCCAGGTCACACTGAAAATACCCGCGGGCACTCAATCCGGAAAGCGCTTTCGTCTGCGCGGTAAAGGCGTCAAACCGGTGCGTGGCGGCATGACCGGCGATTTACTGTGCACGGCAACGATCGAAACCCCCGTACATTTGACCAAAGACCAGAAAAAACTGCTGCGCGAGTTCGATGAGTCGCTGCAGTCGAAAGCCTCACGCCACAATCCCAAGGCGCGCTCCTGGTTTGATGGCGTCAAAGAATTTTTTGATGACCTCACAAGCTAGGGAATCTGGCGTACTCAATCTGGCCGTGCTCGGTGCCACCGGGCGTATGGGTCGCGAAATCATACAGTTGATGGACGGGCGCAAGGATCTCAATCTGAGTGGCGCCAGCGCCGGTGATGCGCACGAACGACTGGGACAGCCACTCACCCGGCGGATCAAACTGGACACACCAGCTGCGGCACTGGCCGACGCGCATGTGGCCATCGATTTCTCGTTACCGGCCGGGGTCAGTAGTCACATCGAAACCTGCTGCGCCATGAACGTGCCCTATGTATGCGGTGTCACGGGATTGTCCGCCAGCCACGATACATTGATGCACGAAGCCAGCCAGGTGATCCCGGTGTTCCGGGCCCCGAACATGAGTATTGGTGTGAATCTGTGCATTGCCGCGGCCGCTTCTATTGCAGCCGGTTTGGCGGCAGATTTTGACGTGTCGATTCTGGATATTCATCATGCCGGCAAGCGCGATGTGCCGTCCGGCACTGCGCTGGAGTTTGGTGGCCAGATCGAGGCGGTCGCCACTCCGAACAAAGTCGCGTACGACAGTATCCGCGAAGGTGAATATCCCGGCGAACACCTGGTGCGGTTCAGTCTCGGCGAAGAGTTGATCGAACTGCGGCACCGCGCGGGCAGCCGACGCGAATTTGCTGTGGGCGCGCTGCGTGCGGCCGCATGGCTGGCTGACCAGCCGCCTGGACTGTATAACATGCGGAACCTGCTGGATATCCGGTCATCCTCGTAGACACCTGCCAAGCATCTGGCGTATCATCAAATCCCAGCGGGAAGGGTTGTCAAAGCCCCTCCCGCTTTGTGTATCAAACGCACAGGGGCAGTATTCGATTGTCCGTGGGGGAGAGTGTGGCAGTACCAGCAATTCTGGCTCTGGAAGATGGATCCATTTTCTCGGGGTGTTCTATTGGTGCATCCGGCAGCACAGTCGGTGAGGTGGTATTCAACACCGCCATGTCGGGCTACCAGGAAATCCTGACCGACCCGTCCTACAGCCGGCAACTCGTGACCCTGACGTATCCGCACATCGGCAATACCGGCATCAATGCCGAAGACAATGAGTCCGCCCGGGTCTGCGCAGCCGGATTGCTGATTCGCGATTTACCGATCGTTGCCAGCAATTGGCGCATGCAGCAGACACTGTCGGATTATTTGCTCAGCCAGGGTACCGTGGCAATTAGCGATATAGACACCCGCCGCTTGACGCGGCTACTGCGCACCAAAGGTGCACAAAGCGGCTGCATCATGACCGGTGACGTCGATGCGGAAAAAGCCGTTGCCGCTGCACGCGGTTTTCCGGGTCTCAAGGGTATGGATCTGGCACGCGAGGTCACGACACCGACAAGCTATACCTGGAACGAGCCGGTTTGGACCGATCAGGAAGCGCAGCCAGCGCCGTCTGCGCAATTCAAGGTGGTGGCCTATGATTACGGGGTCAAGCACAATATTCTCCGGCTGCTGGTGTCACATGGCTGTGATGTGACGGTGGTGCCGGCACAAACCGAGGCCAGCGCAGTTTTGGCCATGAAACCCGATGGGGTCTTTTTATCCAATGGCCCGGGCGATCCTGAGCCGTGCGATTATGCCATTTCGGCCATCCGCTTTATCCTTGAGGCGGGCGTTCCGACCTTCGGTATCTGCCTGGGTCATCAGCTGCTGGCGCTGGCCAGTGGTGCGCGCACAGAAAAAATGAAATTTGGGCACCACGGCGCCAATCATCCGGTCCAGGATGTGGCCACCGGTGAAGTGCTGATCAGCAGCCAGAACCACGGTTTTGCTGTTGCTTCTGACTCACTGCCCGAGAACTTACGGGTTACGCACATCTCATTGTTTGACCAGAGTCTGCAAGGCATCGCACGCACCGACGTGCCCGCTTTCGGATTCCAGGGACATCCTGAAGCAAGCCCGGGACCGCATGACCTGCGCCCCCTGTTTGCACGTTTTGTCAGGCTCATGAGTGAGTCATCTGCGATGGACCGTGCAGCCCGGGCCTGAGGTACTGATGTTCGATCCAAATCAACAACTGCCGAAGCTGTGCGGCCTCGGCCACGTGGAAAAATAAACTATGCCCAAGCGCAACGATATCAAATCGATCATTATCATCGGTGCCGGACCCATTGTTATCGGGCAGGCCTGTGAATTTGACTATTCAGGAGCACAGGCCTGTAAAGCATTACGCGAGGAAGGTTTTCGGGTAGTACTGGTCAATTCGAACCCGGCCACGATCATGACGGATCCGGATACGGCCGATGCGGTCTATATTGAGCCAATCCGCTGGCAAAACGTGGCTTCAGTCATTGAAAAAGAAAAACCCGATGCCCTGTTACCAACAATGGGGGGCCAGACTGCACTGAATTGTGCGCTTGATCTGGCGCGCATGGGCGTGTTGGAAAAGCACGGGGTCGAGCTGATCGCCGCGTCGCGCGAGGCTATCGATATGGCAGAGGACCGGGAGCAGTTTCGCACGGCGATGGGCGAGATCGGGCTGGCGACACCGCAGGCCGGGATTGCCCATAACATGGAAGAAGCCATAGAGATTCGCAAGGAGATTGGCTATCCGGTGATTGTTCGACCCTCGTTCACCATGGGCGGCAGCGGCGGTGGCATTGCTTATAATCGCGAAGAGTTTGAGCATATTGTTACTCGCGGCCTTGACCTGAGTCCGACGACCGAGGTGTTGCTGGAAGAGTCATTGTTGGGCTGGAAAGAATTTGAGATGGAGGTCATCCGCGATCGCAAAGACAATTGCATCATCGTGTGTGCGATTGAGAATCTCGATGCCATGGGTGTGCATACCGGTGATTCCATTACGGTGGCGCCTG
Organism: Gammaproteobacteria bacterium; assembly: GCA_013002925.1. Taxonomy (GTDB): domain Bacteria; phylum Pseudomonadota; class Gammaproteobacteria; order Steroidobacterales; family SZUA-146; genus SZUA-146. The sequence continues at coordinate 5,883 of JABDLQ010000178.1, forward strand.
CCCAGACACTGACCGACAAGGAATATCAGGTCATGCGCGATGCTTCGCTCGCCGTGTTGCGTAAAATTGGCATTGAAACCGGCGGGTCGAACGTACAGTTTGCCGTGAATCCCGAAGATGGCCGACTGGTGGTGATTGAGATGAATCCGCGGGTGTCGCGCTCGTCGGCGCTGGCCTCAAAAGCAACCGGTTTTCCAATCGCTAAAGTCGCGGCTAAACTGGCCGTTGGTTTTACACTCGATGAGCTCAGCAATGAAATCACCGGTGGCGCGACACCAGCGTCATTTGAACCGTCCATCGATTACGTCGTAACCAAGATTCCGCGATTTACGTTTGAAAAATTTCCTGATGCCAATGATCGTCTGACCACGCAGATGAAATCGGTCGGCGAGGTCATGGCCATCGGTCGCACGTTCCAGGAGTCCTTTCAAAAAGCGCTGCGCGGGATGGAGACCGGCATTTGCGGACTGGATCCCATCATGCCCCTGGAAGCAGGCAGCAATGCCGGTGCGATCATCAGGCACGAATTGAAGAATCCGGGAGCTGAGCGGATTCGCTATGTAGCAGATGCGTTCCGGCAGGGGTTTGACCTCGACACCGTTGCCGGGTTAAGCGGCATCGACCCGTGGTTTCTGGCCCAGATTGAAGACCTGGTTCTCGTGGAAGAGCAGCTGGCTGAAGACGGTCCCGAGTCGCTGGACAAGCACAACCTGCGCCAGCTAAAACGCCAGGGTTTTTCCGATCAGCGACTCGCTGCGCTTTGCAACGTGCCCGAGCAGGAGATCCGGGGATTGCGACTGCAATATGGCGTGACTCCGGTATTCAAACGTGTGGATACCTGTGCTGCAGAATTTGCAACGGCAACCGCCTATTTGTATTCCAGTTACGAAGAAGAATGTGAGGCAGAGGTTTCTGATCGCAAAAAAATCATGATCCTGGGCGGCGGTCCAAATCGCATTGGTCAGGGCATCGAGTTTGACTATTGTTGTGTGCATGCCGCACTTGCGCTGCGCGAAGACGGCTATGAGACCATCATGGTGAACTGTAACCCGGAAACTGTGTCGACGGATTTTGACACCTCGGATCGTCTGTATTTTGAGCCGCTGACCTTTGAAGATGTCATGACCATCATTGATCTTGAAAAGCCCGCCGGGGTGATCGTTCAGTTTGGCGGGCAGACGCCGCTGAAACTCGCGGGCGATCTGGAACGGGCCGGAGCACCCATTATTGGCACGTCTCCTGATAGTATTGATCTGGCCGAAGACCGTGAGCGCTTTCAGAAACTCGTACAGTCTTTGAAATTGAAACAGCCGGCCAATGCCACGGCAAAAACTGCCGAGGAAGCCCTGGAGGCTTCTGACGACGTGGGTTTCCCGCTGGTAGTCCGCCCGTCCTACGTGCTCGGTGGGCGGGCCATGGAAGTCGTGTTCTCAAAAGCTGATTTGAAAGAGTACATCACCAGTGCGGTACAGGTGTCCAACGACAGCCCTGTGCTGCTGGACCGTTTTCTTGATATGGCAACGGAAGTGGATGTGGACATTGTGTGCGACGGTCAGGATGTGCTGATCGGTGGAATCATGGAGCATATCGAACAGGCGGGTGTGCATTCAGGTGACTCGAGTTGCATATTACCCCCGGCAACGCTGTCAGCGCCGGTCAAGGAGGAAATGAAACGCCAGGCTACCGTGCTGGCAAAGGCACTGAATGTGGTGGGTCTCATGAACACGCAGTTTGCGATTCAGGGCGACAATATCTTTCTTTTGGAAGTGAACCCGCGCGCGTCCAGAACGGTACCGTTTGTTTCAAAAGCCACCGGAGTTGCACTTGCGAAGATTGCCGCCCGCACGATGGTCGGCAGATCTTTGCAGGAACAGGGCGTCCGGCAGAAAGCCGAACCGCCGTTTTATTCGGTAAAGGAATCGGTGTTTCCATTTATGAAGTTTCCGGGAGCCGATCCAATTCTGGGGCCGGAAATGAAATCGACCGGCGAGGCGATGGCGACGGGTCCCACGGTTGCCATAGCTTATGCCAAGGCGCAACAGGCATCCGGTATTCGCCTGCCTGCTAAAGGCTGTGTGTTTATCAGCGTCCGAAATGGTGACAAACCCGCGGCAGTGGAACTTGCCAAAACTCTGTCTGGTCGCGGTTTTGATTTGATTGCAACGCATGGCACCGCAAAGGCAATCACCTCGGCGGGTATTACCTGTCGGCGCATCAACAAGGTGCATGAAGGAAGGCCCCATATTGTTGACATGATCAAAAACGGGGATATTGATCTGATTGTCAACAGCACTGAAGGTAAACAGGCCATTCACGAGTCACACTCCATCCGCCGCGAAGCGGTGCGTGGTAAAGTGACCTATTACACAACGGTCGCCGGTTGCAAAGCCGGATGCGCCGCAATGGATCATTTGGAAGTCGCCGATGTCAATCGGCTCCAGGATCTGCATAAGGAAGTTGTTAATGAATAAAGTACCACTGACATTGCAGGGTGCCGAACAGCTGAAAGTCGAGCTTAAAAAATTGAAAAGCGAGGCACGCCCGACGGTGATAAAAGCGATTGCTGAAGCGCGGGCGCATGGCGACCTGAAGGAAAATGCCGAATATCATGCGGCTAAAGAGCAGCAGGGCTTTATCGAAGGCCGGATCAAAGACATCGAAGGCAAGCTGTCCAATGCGCAGATTATCGATGTAACGGCAATGCCCAAGAATGGCAAAGTGATCTTCGGGGTAACGGTGGATCTGTTCGACGTGGGAGCCGAAACAGAAATCACCTATCGTATTGTCGGCGAAGATGAGGCCGATATAAAAAGCAATTTGATTTCAATCACGTCGCCCATTGCGCGCGCTTTGATTGGCAAGATCGAGGGTGATGAAGTGGTAGTGGCAGCGCCGGGCGGCAATATCGAATACGAAATTCTCGCAGTTAAATACCTGTAACGGGCATGCATTTATGGCTCCGTAACACGATTGGGTTTGTCGAGGTCGCGCTGGTTACCCTGCTGGCCGGGATGCTATGGAGCACCAGCCTTGTAATTGCGCCGGCCCTGTTTGATGTTGCGAGCAGTGGCGCAGTTGCTGGCGAATTTGCGACCGGGATTTTTGACCGGGTAATCCGACTTGCCATGGTGCTGGCCGCAGCGCTGTTAGTTATTGGTCTGGTGATGCGACCGGTATGGAAGGCCCGCTGCGTGATCGCGGCTGTAGTGACAATCCTGTTGTTACTGCTATTGCAAAACGGTGTTGTTAACTGGATGGCTGACGCGCGCGCCGCAGGTGAGAGTCGCGAGGTCATCATGCAGCTGCACGCGGTGGCGGCGGCATTGTATTTTGGTGCCAGTGTGTCGGCTTTGCTATTACTGCCTAAACGCCGCCGTGAGGAAGTTGCAGCTTAGGTTTGTCCGGGTTGCGACGAAATAACACAGCGGAGTTACCGACTCGCTGGATCAGCTGACAGTCAAGCTTGCCAGTGATGTAGTCAAGCGCTTCGGCACGGTCGGTGCGGGCGCCGACGCGGACTTTTATTTTGATCAGTTCGTGAAAGTCGAGAGCATTGTCAATTTCATTCATGACATTATCTGACACACCTGAACTACCGATCATCACGACAGCCTTTTTCTGGTGGGCGAGTCCGCGTAAGTATTTTTTCTGGCGTTCGGTTAAATGCATGGCACTGACAGGGCAAAAATGGAAGCGGAGTCTAGCACAGACCGGCCAGGGCAGGAGTGGGCGTTAATGGCGAAAAAAGGCAGCAGTGGTCGATGGGTCGACGAACACCGACGCGATGAATATGTGGTACGTGCCCAGCGGGAAGGTTATCGATCCAGGGCCGTGTACAAACTCCTTGAGTTGCTGGATGCGGGCGAGATTCTGCGCCCCGGACAGCGCGTTCTGGACCTTGGAGCGGCGCCTGGTGGCTGGTCTGAGGTCGCGCGTCGGGTTGTGGGTGATGCCGGCGCTGTCGTCGCGGTGGATTTACTGGAAATGGAGCCAATTGAAGGAGTTACGTTTATTCAGGCCGATTTTCGGGAAGATGAGGCCCTCGCCCGGATAAAAGCGGCACTGAGTGGACAGGCACATCTTGTAATGTCGGATATGGCCCCCAATATCAGTGGCATACGATCGGTTGATCAGGCCCGGAGTATGCTGCTGGCGGAACTTGCGCTGGACTGCGCTGCCCAAGTCCTTGTTCCGGGGGGACATTTCATTACCAAGCTGTTTCACGGGGAAGGCTTTGATTTTTATGTGAAAACAGCAAGAACAATGTTTCATAACGTGAAGGTTAAAAAGCCCCGGGCATCGCGCCCGCGGAGTCGGGAAACGTACATGGTGGCCAGAGGCTATGAGGTGTAGTAGTGTTAATCATTCTGATGCGTTCTTGCAACGCGTCATCTGGCCCGCACCCTGGTCTCCGTGTCTTGGGTTGTCACGTCGATTGGGGTCGCGGGGCAGACTCGTTAATTCAGTCACTTTATTTGTGGACAATGTGTGCCACGCTTTCATCTGTAATCATTCCAAATTGTTGCGAGCAGGAGTAAACCTTTGAGCGATCTGGGTAAGAATATTATTTTGTGGATCATCATTGGCCTGGTGCTGCTGACGGTGTTTGAAAATTTTGCACCCAAACCGGTAGCTGCTAACCAGTACGACTATTCCGAGTTTCGTCAGCAGGTGAGCAATGGTGCCATCAGCAAGGTGATTTTTCATGATGAAGAAAAAATCACCGGCACATTGACGAATGGCCAGTCGTTTTCCACCATCAGCGTCGAAAAAGATTACCAGGCGTTGATAAAGGAACTGGATGAGAACGGTGTCGACTATGCTCGCGAAGCGTCCGAAAACCGTGGCATTCTGTTACTGCTGTTTATTGAGTTCGCCCCGATTCTCCTGTTGATTGGCGTATGGATTTATTTCATGCGGCAAATGCAGGGTGGCGGCGGTGGCGGTATACGCACTTTTGGCAAGAGCCGCGCAAGACTGATGGGTGAAGACCAGGTACACGTCAATTTTGGCGATGTGGCCGGTGTCGAAGAAGCCAAAGAAGAAGTCTCGGAAGTGGTGGATTTTCTGCGCGATCCCACAAAATTTCAGCGCCTGGGCGGCAAAATTCCGCGTGGCGTATTGATGGTTGGACCGCCGGGTACCGGTAAGACATTGCTCGCACGCGCTATCGCAGGCGAAGCCAAAGTGCCGTTTTTTGCAATATCAGGTTCTGATTTTATCGAGATGTTCGTTGGGGTAGGTGCCTCACGCGTCCGCGATATGTTTGACCAGGCGAAAAAACACGCACCGTGCATAATTTTTATCGACGAGATCGATGCGGTCGGCCGGCATCGTGGCGCCGGTATGGGTATGAGCGGTGGTCACGATGAAAGGGAGCAGACCCTGAACCAGTTACTGGTTGAAATGGATGGCTTTGAAGGTAATGAAGGCGTCATTGTGATTGCGGCTACCAACCGCGCCGATGTACTCGATCGGGCGTTATTGCGTCCTGGACGATTCGATCGACAGGTTGTCGTGCCACTGCCAGATGTCCGCGGGCGCGAGCAGATCCTGAAAGTGCATATGCGCAAGGTGCCGATCAGCGAAGATGTGCGGCCGGGTGTCATTGCACGCGGCACGCCCGGGTTCTCAGGTGCGGATCTTGCCAATCTCGTGAACGAGGCGGCATTGTTTGCGGCGCGCAAGAACAAGCGCACGGTGGACATGGATGATTTTGATGAGGCCAAGGACAAAACCATCATGGGTACGGCGCGCAAGTCCATGGTGATGAGTGAAGCGGAGAAGAAGCTCACTGCCTTCCATGAGGCCGGGCACGCCATCGTGGGCCTGAAGATGCCGGAATACGATCCGGTCTACAAAGTCACTATTATTCCCCGCGGACGGGCATTGGGTGTAACGATGTTCCTGCCCGAAGAGGACCGCTACAGTTCGAGCAAGCGCCGCCTGATGAGTGAGCTTGCCGTACTGTTTGGTGGACGCATAGCAGAGGAGTTGGTGTTCGGTGAGGACAGCGTCACCACGGGTGCTTCCAATGACATCGAGCGGGCGACTGAAATCGCGACGAATATGGTGACGCGCTGGGGCCTTTCCGAGAAACTTGGGCCGCTGAATTACACTGATGATGACGGGGCGATGTACATGGGGCGTTCGCAGTCGCAGCGCAAGGAAGTGTCGATCGAAACGGCCAAGCTGATCGACCAGGAGATTCGCGATCTGATCAACACCAGTTATGAAACAGCGCGACAGATTCTTGATGAGCACAGTGAGATTCTGCACACCATGGCGGCTGCGTTGATAAAATATGAAACCATTGATGAGCAGCAGATCAAGGACATTATGGCCGGGCGCAAACCCAAGCCGCCCAGCGACTGGGAAGAGGGCGATGATCCGACGGCAAAATCCGGTTCTTCAGCCGCTGACGACGTCGATGGTGATGGCAAGCCCATCGGGGGTCCCCACCTGCAACCCTGAGTGCACAGCCTCAGTACCTACCCGCCGACGGGTGATGGGCGGTCGGTCATTGAGCGCAGGCGCAATAACGTCGTGGATGTGCGATCGAGGATAATCTATTGAGCTGGGCACTACCCGATCATCGCCATGACTATCCGCTGGTCATGGGAATCCTTAACGTGACACCCGATTCGTTCTCTGATGGTGGCGAGTTTGTTACCCCGGCACTCGCGCTGGCGCGGGCCAGGGAAATGGTTGCGGCGGGAGCCGATATCATCGATATCGGCGGCGAATCGACACGGCCTGGCGCCCGCAAGATCAGTGCGGATGAAGAATTGTCTCGCGTGATGCCGGTGATAGAGGCTATTTGTAACGACACCGATATTCCGATATCCATTGATACCACCAAAGCCGGCGTGATGCGCGCGGCGGTAGCCGCCGGTGTCAGCATGATTAATGATGTGACCGCACTGCAGGGACCGGACGCGCTGAAAACCGCCGCAACATGCAAGGTGCCAGTGGTATTGATGCATATGCAGGGGGTGCCACGCACCATGCAGACCAGGCCTGAATACACCGACGTGGTTACCGAGGTGCGTGAGTTCCTGGTTAAACGAGTGGCCGCCTGCGTCGCCGCCGGTATCCCGGAACACCAGATTATCATCGATCCCGGTTTTGGTTTTGGGAAGAAGATTGAGCACAATTTGCGGCTGTTCAACGCGTTGCAGGAATTCACCGACGTACAGCCGGTGCTGGTGGGGGTCTCCAGAAAGTCGATGATTGGCACCGTTTTGGACAAAACTGCGAACGAACGGCTGCATGGCAGCGTGGCATTGGCGGCCCTGGCAACCTGGATGCATGCAGCGATAATTCGCGTGCATGATGTCGCGGAAACAGTGGATGCTGTACGAATGATACGTGCGGTAAGAGATGTCGGGTATACTGCCGCAGCGCAAGAGACCTGAAATGACCACCTGTAATTGAGGACGAGGAATGGGCAATTATTTTGGAACCGATGGAGTAAGGGGACTGGTGGGCGAATGGCCCATGAGCGTAAATTTTGCAGTCCGACTGGCGAGTGCTGCGGGTCGCGTGATGGTACCCGACGGGGGTAGCGTGGTGGTCGGTAAAGACCCGCGCATATCGGGTTACATGTTTGAATCGGCACTGGAAGCCGGTTTTGTTGCGGCCGGTGCCAACGTGAAGTTGCTGCAGGTCATGCCTACTCCTGGAATTGCGTATCTGACACGGGTTTTGGGGGCCGACCTGGGGGTGGTGATCAGCGCTTCCCATAACTCCTATCACGATAACGGCATCAAGTTTTTTGATCGTAATGGTGCCAAGCTTTCTGACGACGCCCAGGCAGAAATTGAAAAACTGGTTGAAGAGCAGCCGGTGACGCGGGAGTCATCGCATCTTGGCCGGGCGGAGCGTCGCTATGATGCCGTCGATCGCTACCTGGCATTTTGCAAACAGTCCTTTCCGGAGAGTCTGGATTTGTCCGGCATGCGAATCGTAATCGATGGCGCCAACGGTGCCACTTACAAGATTGCGCCGCGCGTATTTTCCGATCTGGGTGCTGATGTCATCACTATTGGCTGTTCTCCGAACGGAAAAAATATCAATGATGGCTGTGGCTCCACTTGTCCTGCCTTGTTACAAAGCACCGTGACGGCCCTCGGGGCCGATCTGGGTGTGGCTTTTGATGGTGATGGCGATCGTGTTGCGATGGTGGATGCGCAGGGGCAACTGGTCGATGGTGATCAGCTGGTTTACGTGATTGCCATGGACCGCAAAGAGGCGAATGAATTGACCGGGCCGGTCGTTGGTACGGTGATGAGTAACCTTGGACTTGAAAAAGCATTCCAGAAGGAGGGCATTGAGTTTCTGCGCGCGCCGGTAGGTGATCGACACGTGATGTCAGCGCTGACAGCAAACGGAGGGGTTATCGGCGGTGAAACATCAGGTCACATTATCTGCCTCGACAGAACTACTACAGGGGATGGCATCATCGGCGCTCTGCAGGTGCTGGCAGCCGTCAGAAAATCAGGTAAACCGCTGCACTCCCTGTGCACAGGTATGACGCGTTATCCCCAGAAAATGATCAATGTCCGTATGGCAAAACGCATTGACATTGACAATGTGCCTGCGATTGGAGAGGCAGTGGAGCGCGCCGAACACAACCTGTCTGACCGTGGTCGTGTTGTGTTGCGGCCATCGGGGACCGAGCCGGTCGTGCGTGTGATGGTCGAAGGTGAGTCCGAATCTGAAGTCAATCGGCATGCCGAAGAACTGGCAGCTGTGGTGGCGCAATCAACGTGATTAACGACCGCCAGGCGCGCACCCGGGCTGAGTAAAATAACGAGGAAAACGGCGCAACCGGGCAGACCACAGGCTGCGGGATTCATCCCATTTATTGGTGAACCGGATCTTTGCCAAACCAGTGACGCGTGCGATTGGCAAAATGTACCAGCGATAGCATTACCGGGACTTCCACCAGCACGCCGACTACAGTCGCCAGGGCGGCGCCGGAATTCAGACCAAATAATGAAATAGCAACTGCGACCGCCAGTTCAAAAAAATTTGAGGTGCCGATCAGGCAGGCAGGAGCAGCGATATTGTGCTGCAGCTTGAGAGCCCTGGCCGCTGTATAGGCGAGAAAGAAAATACCGTAGGTTTGAATCAATAATGGGATCGCGATCAGAACGATAGTTTGTGGCTGCGCCAGGATACGCTCCGCCTGAAAACCAAACAGCAGTACGACGGTGGCAACAGACCGATGACAGACCAGGGTTTGAGTAGATGCACAAAAGCGTTTACTTTTTGCTCATTGCCATTTTTACTGAGGTGCCGTCGGGTGATAACACCGGCGATCAGGGGTAGCAACACATAAAGAACTACCGATAAAACCAGGGTCTCCCACGGTACATCGATATCGCTTACTCCCAGTAGCAGCGCTGCAATCGGGGCAAATGCGAAGATCATGATGACATCGTTGGCGGCGACCTGAACGAGCGTGTAATTGGCATCTCCCCGGGTCAGCTGGCTCCACACGAAGACCATAGCTGTGCATGGCGCGACGCCAAGTAAAATCATGCCGGCGATATACTCGGTTGCCGATTGCGGGTCCACCCAATTGGCAAAGAAGACCCTGAAAAACAACCACCCCAGTGCCGCCATGGTGAAGGGTTTGATCAGCCAGTTAACGATGAGCGTCAGCATCAGCCCTCTGGGGCGCCGCCCGACATCGCGGATGGCGGTAAAGTCGATCTGTACCATCATCGGATAAATCATGATCCAGATGAAAACCGCAATGACCAGGTTGACATGGGCATACTCGAGTCTGGCGATCGCCGCGAATGTCCCCGGCACCAGAATCCCGGCCGATACACCGGCGACAATACACAGACCAACCCAGAGACTGAGGTAGCGCTCAAATATGCCCATTACAGTTTATCCCGCAACGATCGTGGCATGGCGGCGGGGCGCCGATTACCCCGGATTCGAAACCGCGTTTGGGATGTGTGATGTTCGCAGTGCAACAGGCAGGACATAGTAAAAGACCAATAATGAGGAGAATCTCGGGGAGCACCACTTTGCAAAGTGGTTTGACAGGTTGTGGTTTTCTGGTTGGGTGACGGCTACGGTTTGTTACAACCTATACCATTGGTAGTTTAACTTATCACATGTCAAATAGTGCCAAATGTGGTCCCGACGGCGAAACACCGGTAGAGATACCAGCGCGCATCCGCAGGGGGTTTCTCGGGGTCCAGTCTGCAAATTGCATTGTGGGGCAGTTCCGACTGAGATCTTGTTCGGCCC
>JABDLQ010000184.1 GCA_013002925.1 Gammaproteobacteria bacterium
ATCTTTATCGAAGGTACTGTCCACAACTGTTACCACAGGTGTGTACACAGGTGTAGCAGATGCAGAGAAAGCTGTGCAGAATCCTAGCGCCAACGCCAGTAGCCGTACTCCGGGATATTTAATTGACATAATGACTATTCCTTCCGCCTTTTTTTATCACCACAGGCAGCCGTGCTGCCAATCGTGACCTTGTACACCGGGCTTTCACCACGGCTCGGATACGCCATTTACCCCCCAGAGGCACTAAACCCATCCTGCAAAAGTCATGCCAACTCATTAAAGCGCCCGGTCTGCCGGGTTTTCCGGAACATGAGGACATGAACTTCCGGCACCACTGTAAGTTTATCTGACTGTTTGTAATGGATTTTTACAATTCAAACGCTTATTGCTAATTCACCACAGTTCGCTAATGCGTGCGGGCAAATCAATTTGTTCGACAGCGTGAACCTGATCCGCACGGTGTTGCGACTCACCGTAAAATCGACGCTCACAAACCTCCAGCAAAGTCGCCGTCATGAATCGGCTCTGCGCACCATACACATGTTTGCTGCCATGGCGCTGCTGCTGGGGCAAATAAAAACGCAGCGGAGAGATCAGGTGAAGCTGATCTTTTGCGCGTGTTGCGGCAACGTACAAAAGACGCCTTTCCTCTTCAATCAGATTGTCATCGCCGGTGGCAAATTCAGAGGGGAAACTGCCGTCCACCACGTTCATTATATAAACTGAATTCCACTCCTGTCCCTTGGCCGAATGAATGGTGGACAGCACAAGGTAGTCTTCGTCTTTTAATGGGTCACCGGCATGATCACCACTGGCGAGCGGCGGATCAAGCGCCAGATCTGAAAGAAAATGTTCAGCGTCCCTGTAGGCATGAGCAATCTGCTGCAGCTGTTCGAGGTCGGGCCAACGCACTGCAAAATCCGGAAACCGTCTTTCCAGGTATGGCCTGTACCATTGAACGATTTCATTGAGGTTACTCAACAGACTCGGCACGCCGCTGCAGTGACGCAAAATACCGCATAACTGCAACCATTCGGGCTGCCGGCTCTTTGGCAGTTTAAAATCGCTCAATGCCACGAAACGTGCATCGTTCGCCATCAAGAACTGCCAGGCGCGAGCGGCTAACGCCGGCCCCACACCTGGCAACAATTGCATGCAACGAAACCCGGCGAGCCGATCTTTTGGATTAACAGACCATCGCAACAGACACATCACATCCTTGATGTGCTGCGATTCCAGAAATTTCAATCCGCCATACTTCACGAATGGGATATTGCGTCGTGCCAGTTCGACTTCCAATGCATCGCTGTGATGGCTGTTACGAAACAACACGGCCTGTTGCATTAACTGCAACCCGTCTTCGCGATTTTTCAGTATCTGTTCGGTTATATACCGGGCCTGGCAAAAATCATCCTCAACGGTGACATAAAACGGTTTATCGCCCGTACCCTTTTGAGCTTGTAACGTCCGGCAATACGGTTGCTTCGAATCACTCATCAGCACATTGGCAAAATCCAGAATGGCCTGGTGCGAACGGTAATTTTCCTGGAGATCTATGACTTTGACCTTGCCGCTGTACTGGCCCGGAAAATTTCGTATGTTGGCAACTTCGGCAGCACGAAAACTGTAAATGGATTGTGCATCATCGCCAACCACGGTCACGCCGGAACCTTCCGGACTCAGCTTTTTAAGAATCGCTGCCTGCAGGATATTGGTGTCCTGATATTCATCAACCAGAATGTGCTCAAACTTATTAGCAACTTCTTCAGCCAGCCAGCCCTCCTGCATCATGTAATACCAGTAGAGCAGCAAATCATCGTAATCCAGTGACAAACTTGACTGCTTTAGCGCAGTGTATGCTTTAAACAACTCGCGCAATTCGTCCTGCCAGTTTTGGCACCACGGAAAATCCCGCGTCGTCACATCTTTAATCGTGGCTTGGCGGTTGACACAGCGCGAATAAATATCAATGCATGCATCCTTGCGTGGAAAACGCTTGTGCTTATCTGACAACCGTAATTCCTGGCGGCACACATCCAGCATGTCCGCAGCGTCACTGCGGTCAAGAATCGAAAATCCCGGTTGTAACCCAACATGCCTTGCGTACAGGCGTAGCAACCGGTGAGCGATACTGTGGTACGTCCCCGCCCAGGGTATTTTGACTGAGGGCCTGGCGCTTGCCGGCCTGGTTGCCGCCGTGGCGCTAACCACCTGCGCTGCCCTGTGGATCATTTCACGTGCGGCCCGGCGGCTAAACGTCATTAGCAGGATGCGATTTCCCGACACCCCGCTCCTGACGAGATTCGCAACACGATGGGCAATGGTCGTCGTTTTACCCGTTCCAGCTCCTGCCAGAACTAAAAGTGGACGGCTGGTACCGGCCTCGATAGCTGATCCGGCACCGTCAGACTCGCCAATGTCATAGGCAGCAGCAAGTTGTTGGCGGCTGTTGAGCCGTCGGAGTGAAAAGGATGAGACTGAAGTCATTTCATGAATATATCGAATAACTGTATGTATATCCAGTATACTGTCATGTGTGGTTCACATGAACAACTGTCATAATCGGGCTGCTTCCGACTATACCTGTACAGCATTGGACAAAGAGATCGTATGCGAAAATTTGCCCTATTGAGCACTGCTTTACTGTTGTTTTCGATACTGGTTATCAGCTTTGTGAGCCTATCGGAAAATACCGCCTCAAACGCGCCTGCCCAACCATCAGATCAGAATTCCGTGCCGGTGGTCACGACTCCGAATGCAGTCGTTGGCCTGCGCCTCGATACCAGGCTGGCAAATCTTCCGCAGTCAGCACCGCGCCCGGCCGAACCCCAAGCCAACGCCATTTCCTGGGTGCGTGATCCGGACCGGCAACGTGCCTTGTTGTTTCTGACCGGCGCGCTCGTGCTTGGATTGTTCACCGGTGCGGCTCTTCGACGCCGCCCGGCAGCGCAACCTGCCGATCGCGAATTCGCATCCTTGTCCTTACCGGATCTGGGAAGCTCCTCAGGAGATACCGATGCACTGATCGCCGAGACTGCGGCTCAGCATGCGGCACGCACGAATGAATTAGAGGAGGAAATTACTGCACTACGCGATTCCATCCAAAGCCATGAAATTGTGCAGGACGATAACCAGCAACGCCTCAGCGAGCATCAGGCAACCATCGAAGAATTACGACAGGAATTGCGCCATACGGACGACCTTTCCGTTTCAATGCAGCGTGCTCAGCAGCAGGAAAAACTACTCGCCGCCGAGCTGGACGAGCGCGATGACATAATCGACAACTTGCACAAGGACATAGCAAGCTGGCAGGAAAAACTTGACATCCGCTCTGCCGAGTTTGAGGAACTGGATAAACAGCATGAACATGTTGTGCAGCAGGAACAAACACTGGCTGACGAACTTGCTGAGCGCGAGCAAACCATCAACAATCTTAAATCAGATATTGACAATTGGCGTGAAGAATGGGCCGCGCGAACCAAACACATCGAAGAGCTTGATCGGCAGCTATCAACACTCACAGCAGATCTGGAAAAGGCGCGTGATGATGAAACCGCGGCACAAAATGCGGTAGAGGAACTGCAACAAGCACACACCGCATTGCTGGCAGAAATAGATGTATTAACACCCAACGTTGCGTTGGCAGAGGATCTCAGGCAACAGCTTGAGGAATTGGATAAGCGCTACGATATTGCCATGTCTGACAAACAGGCGCTGGAAGAAGCGCTTGACGATGCTGTGACCCATGCACAGAAAATTCCTGAATTAGAGACACACCTGGACGCGGCCAGGGAAAAAATCAGTGAACAATCTACTGCACTTGCAGAGACCCAGGCGCAAATTGAAGAGTTACAGGCAAGCTTTGATGAAGTGCAGAAACAAAAAGCACGCAGTGACGAACAATTCGTTCAACTGAATTGCGCACACTCGGAACAATCAGCGGCACTCAACGAACAAATGCATTTGTTGGTTGACGCTCAATCTGCGGGCGAACGACAGCAACGGGAAATAGACGAACTCCAGGCCGCACTGGATACCGCGCAAGCGGAGGCTGAAGCGCACAATGCAGATGCTCTTGAACTCAAAAAACTGCTCAACGAGGCTAATGCAGACCTGGAACGCAAGCAGCAGGAGTATGCCGATACACAAACAGAACTGGAACAACAAAAATCCGAAAAAGAAGAGCTCGTGAACCACAAACTGGTTCTGGAGGAGCAACTGTCCGAACTGGACACTGAGCTTGCCGCGGCTCGTAACAATAATACGGAACTGGATGACAGGGTTGCACTACTGCGCAATGACCTTGACCAGATGACTGGCAAGATTCATGACAAAAATTCCGGCATCAGCGCCCTGAAAAACGAGCTTGTCGACTCACAAAAATTGCTGGACGAAAAAGAATGCGAAATTTCAGAGCTTGCAAAGCAGTTAGATGAAAAGCGCGATACCATCGCTGAAATGAACGAAAAAATAGATGCTGCCAACGCGACCGAAGCACGTCTGAGCAGTTGGGATAACTCCCTGCAAACGTACAAACACGACTTGACCACAAAAAACCGTCTGATCGATGATCTCAGAGATGAATTAACTCTTGCAACGCATACCGGCACTCTCTTAAAGGCGCAAATCCGTAATCTGGACGAGCAACTTGAAACACTCTTCGATGTTCAGACCGAGGCAGCCAGGCTTAACGAGGTGAATTCCCAACTGAACGTTGATTTACAAAAGCAGAACGAAATAATTGAAAACCTCGGCGCGCAAAGTCAACAGCACGATGAAAACATCGACTGTTTCGACGAGGAGTTACAGGCACTGCAAAGAGAACACAGTCAGTGGCAACAGCACATGGAGAAATCAGCCCTGGCAGTGCGTGGCCTACAGGATGAGCTCGCTGATATTCATACCATATTGGCGCGACTGGATGAGCTGATGGAGGACGAGCTCGACCACGAGCACTATTCTACCTGGACCAATATTGCAGATGGTGGATCAATCGTAGACCGGCTGGTCACGATCACCGGTCATGCAAAGTTTTTGCGAGACTCGCTGCGTGCGGCGACGGCGGA
This sequence comes from Gammaproteobacteria bacterium, assembly GCA_013002925.1. GTDB lineage: Bacteria > Pseudomonadota > Gammaproteobacteria > Steroidobacterales > SZUA-146 > SZUA-146. The sequence continues at coordinate 5,067 of JABDLQ010000184.1, forward strand.
GAATGAGGTCTTACTGTCATCGCAAGATGAGATGGTCAAACTACAGGAGCATGTGCAGCTACTACAACAGGCGCTGGGGGATCATCAATATGATTTGCAACAGGAAATTACAGCTCGCAAGCAACAGGAACAAAAATGCCAGAACTACCGTGAAACTATTGTCACACTCGAAACTCAAATTGCGGATCGGCAATCCCGGATTGACACTCTGACAAAATCTACAGACGCCTCTGAAGAACTTGTCGACACGCTGCGCCAGGAACTTCAGACCGCCCGCGTTCAGCTTGACGAAGCCAATGCAAATTTACGCAGCCAGGACCAGGAAATTTCGCAGCTCAATGGACAAATTACCGCTGTTGAGGCCAAACAACAGGAACAAACGGAATTACTCAAAACCAGAACCCGATCGATAAAACAGCATTATGAACAGCAACGCCACGGCCTGATCAAGCGTTATCAGTCCACCAGCGATCAGCTGCGGCGCGCACTTTCCGGTCTTCAGGAAACTCACCAGGAATTACAACGCAAGTTACAGGAAAAAGACGCGCGGCTGAACAAGCTGCAACAGGCCGCTGAACCGCTGCCCGTGCTGACCACCGAGTATGCGCACGGTAAGCCAGCTGATAATGTGCCGGTGCTCAGCGCAAGAGCGAATCGCATTACGCGACAACCCGACAAAAGCACCGCCGACAAAGCACCGCCTGCGGTCGATATTCCCGTGCTTCGTGACACCGTTGGCAAAGACGAGTAGCCAATCGCAAATGCAAGTGCAGTTGAGGGAATGGTTCGATTGCTCCCGCAACGGCGCGATCCAAAGACAGGTCATGCCGACAGCAGATCGAGGGTCTGTGGTGTTTGCGATGCGCACAGACGCGCGTCGGCGTTATGCCCTGCAGGGTCAGTGCTGGTTACACAACCTCCCAAGCACCTTTTTATAATTCGACAGTCATCAACTCAGCTGACTTTGCACTACACTTCGGTGCGGACTGGCGTGGATCAGCGTTGGCTTGAATCGACTCAGACTTTCAGACTCTTGCGCAGCCGCGCGGTCAACAGTAACAACAGATTGTGATAGACCGTTTTAGCGATTCGATAATCCGACATCAGCACCGTATCAAAGGCCGCGAGCGGAATTTTAAGTGCCTGGGAACTTTCCGCGGCGACGACTGATGCCGATGCCGGTTTTTTGTCAATCAACGAGTACTCGCCAAAACAATCGCCTTTTTTAAAGGTGTCGAGTTCGATAAGTTCGGCTTCGGTCGTGGTGGGGTCAACCGCCGGTGATTCCGGCCTCAACACCAAAAACCGGCCCGCAGTCACCAGATACAATGCTGCTGAGTATTTGCCCCGGGATATGACCTCGTCCATCGGCTTGAAATTCAGGACCTGCAGGCTTTGCAGGAACGGCCGCAGATCCGATGCATTCAAATCGCGAAAAACATGGCTTTGGATCATCCAGTCCATGACTTCACGCTCGGTAATTTGTCGTTGAGTATCTTTCAAAGGCGAACTGGCAGCATCTGCAGGGGACATTTTACTCCTCTCAGAATTCAGGCACGGCGGCCCAAGGAACATCGTTAGAAGGACCGCTAAGGTACACCTGTAAGACCGGGAAATAAAGACCCTGAAATCGCACAATCAGCGGAGTTGTTCAGCGAGAGAAGGTGGCCAGCACAACCTGCCGCTGGCGCTGGCTCATATCGTGCACCAGGCGTTCACACTCGTTTACCTCCCCGGCCGCAATATTGGTGATCAGGTGACCAACAAATTGTTCCAGCCCGCGAATTTCATCCTGCCCGGCGGCCAACGCCCTGAAATAGGCCCGGCTGAAACTGGGATGGAGGTCCACAAACAACGCGGTCAAATAGCTGTTTCCTGCGATTTCGCAAGCCGTAAGTTGAAACTCGAACGATAGTTCCAGCAGTTCAAATGGTTCTCCTTGCTCTGCCGCCTCAATCAGAGCGCTTTGCAGATGCCTGAATTTATCCAGATCAGCTGCGTTCCACTTGTCACTGACCCGTCTCACCAGCAGATTGATCAGAACTTCCTGAAGATCGTACAGGGCTTCAACGTCCCCGGGCCCGAATTCGCTGACCCGAGCCCCCTTTCTGGGCAGTAAATCCACCAGGTGTCGACGAGACAAAACCTGAAGCGCTTCACGCACCGGTCCACGGCTGACGTCGAGTTCCCGGGTAATTTGTGCTTCGGGGATTCGTTCCCCGGGCGCAAGCTGTTCGCTAACTATTTGTTTTTGTACATAGTCTGCAATCTGCTCCGCGAGACCCAATGGCGGCTTGAATGCCGCTGGTTGTGGATTCTGGATTTTCATGTCATGATTGTCCTACAGTTTTACAATCCTACACTTTAACGACCAACGGACTCTTTTATGTATAACCACGACACTATCAGAGATAACTTGAAAAAAAAGCTCAAACGCTATGGTTTCGCGCTCGCGTTGTTTCCTGCAGTGCTGCCGTTTGCCGGATATTTTCTGGCGACTCATTGGGGGTTGCCCAACCTGTTTGCGTTTACGACCTTGTTCGTCCTCTACGGGTTATTGCCGCTCGCGGACTGGCTCGTTGGAACCGATCCGGAAAATCCAGCGGATACCGAGACAAAGCCGTTATCCAATGATCGATATTTCCGTTTTTTGCTGTGGTTAAATCTTCCGATTGCCATCGCGACCGTCGTCGGCGGTATCTACCTGAGCCAGCACTGGCAAGGTCTCAACATGATTGGACAGCTGGGACTCATACTCTCCTGCGGGACAATTTCAGCCGGCAACATGATCAATGCCGGACATGAACTGATACACAAACGCTCTCGTACCGATCAAAACGTGGGCGGATTGTTGTTATGTCTGGCCTGTTACCCAAGCTTCAAGATAGAGCATCTTCGCGGCCACCACGTGCACGTAGCTACCCCGAAAGATCAAAGCACATCGTCCTATGGCCAGTCGCTGTACGATTTTCTGCCATCGGCACTGATGCGCAACTTTCGTACGGCGTGGCAGTTGGAGCGCGAGCGGCTGGCAAAACATGACCAATCAGTGTGGAGCACGGCCAACGAACTTGTTCGTTGGTACGCCCTGGTGCTAATTCTTATCATCACCATCGCGGCAGTTTTCGGACTTGCGGGCGTTTTGTTTTTCCTGCTACAGAGTCTCACCGGGATCGCGCTACTCGAATCGGTCAATTACCTTGAACACTATGGGTTGCGCCGCAAACTGTTACCTAATGGCCGCTATGAGCGTGTCACCGTACAGCATTCGTGGAACAGCAATCATCTGTTGAGTAACTTGTTAACATTCCAGCTACAAAGACACTCTGACCACCATGCCAATCCGCAGCGGCCTTACCAGGTGCTGCGCCATATCGATGAAAGTCCACAGCTTCCCGCTGGTTACTCCACCATGATTCTGCTTGCCATGGTGCCACCATTATGGATGAGAATCATGAACCCGCGCGTGCGGCAGTACTATCAGAAGGAGTCCGGCCTTACCCCATCCTGACAGCTTCCAGGGTTACAACAGGGCAATCAGGCTGCTGGTATCCCAGCGGCCATGACCCCGCTGCTGCAACGCCTCGTAGAAACTGTCAACAATCGAGGTAACAGGCAAAGAAACGCCCCGGTTGCGTGCCTCTTCCAGGGCAATTCCCAGATCCTTGCGCATCCAGTCGACGGCAAAGCCGAATTCAAACTCGCCTTTTACCATCGACGCAAACCGGTTTTCCATTTGCCACGATTGCGCGGCACCCTGTGAAATGGCTTTGATTACTTTGTCGACATCCAGTTCGGCCGCCTGTGCGAACTTGAGCCCCTCGGCAAGGGCCTGGACAAGACCTGCGATACAGATCTGGTTAACCATTTTTGCCTTTTGACCATCTCCGGTCGGGCCGATTAACTCGAACGCCTTTGCATAGCTGGCGATGACAGGACGCAGGCGGGCAAAATCGGACTTTGAACCACCCAGCATGACGGTCAATTGGCCATTACGTGCTCCGACCTCACCGCCGGACACCGGTGCATCCATAAAGTGAATTCCACGCGCCGCCGCGGCCCTCGCAAGCTCCTGTGCCAGGGCCGCTGACGTGGTCGTATGATCCACGAACAGACTACCGTTTTGCATGCGAGCAAAGGCACCGTGCTCGTGCACGGTAACGCTCCTGACATCGTTATCGTTGCCGACACAGGCAAATACAACATCCGCATCGGCAGCAGCCTGTGCTGGTGAGTCCGCAGGCTCTCCACCATACTCATCGCACCAGGCTCGCGCTTTTTCCTGCGTGCGATTATAGACGCAAACCTCATAGCCAGCTGTCGCCAGGTGTCCGGCCATCGGATAACCCATGACCCCCAAACCGATAAACGCAATTTTTTCCTTCTGACAGGAGCGTGATGATGACATTCAAACGTCCTCTTCGGTATTGGGCACAGGAAACAAATGGCAATTCACAAAATGTGGCGCTTCCGTGGAACCCGCATTGACCGTTGGCGGCGGCGTGACCCGGCATACCTCCATAACCCGGGGGCACCGCGTGTGAAAGGGGCAACCGCCAGGGGGATCAATTGGTGACGGTACGTCTCCCTGCAACACGATCCGACTGCTCTTGCGCGCAGGATCCGGCACCGGAACTGCTGACATTAAGGCCTCGGTATAAGGATGCAAAGGCCGTGCAAACAGACGGCTGGCACTGGTCATTTCAACGATCTTGCCAAGATACATAACGCCAACTTCGTCACTGATGTGCTGAACAACCGCCAGGTCATGCGAAATAAACAGAAACGAAATCCCGAATTCCCGCTGCAGCTTACGCAACAGATTAAGCACTTGCGACTGCACCGAGACATCCAGTGCTGACACCGCTTCATCTGCCACAATAAATTTGGGTTTTAGCGTCAGGGCACGCGCAATTCCGACACGTTGCCGCTGACCGCCGGAAAACTCATGCGGATAACGAGTTAAAATGTGCTCGCGCAAACCCACGATCTCGAGTAACTCAAGTAGCCAGTCACGGCGCCTCGCGGGGGTCATCATTCGGTGCGTTTCGAGCGGCTCAAGAAGTGTCTGGCCCACTGTGCGCCTGGGGCTTAATGACGCATACGGGTCCTGAAAAATTATCTGCATATCGCGACGCCGCTCAAACAGTTCGCGACGCGTTAACTCGGTAATTCGAGTGCCCTCCAGTGCGACCGTACCTGCCGTCGGTTCGAGCAGCCGAATAATTGCGCGACCCAAAGTTGATTTGCCACACCCGGACTCACCTACCAGGCCAAGCGTACGGCCCCGGGCAATCGAGAAACTGACGTCATCGACCGCTTTGAGCTGTTTCCGGGCCCGGCGCAGTAGCCCCCCGCGAACCGGAAAGTATTTGCTTAAGTTTTCAACTTTTAATAACTCGCTCATGCTTCACCGAGCGGTTTGAAGCATGCCACAGCGGCATCGGTCCCGGTGGCTGTGCGCAGCGATGGAATTTGCGCCTGGCAGCGTTGGTCAGCATATTCGCAACGTGTGCTAAAGCGACAGCCCATTGGTAACGACAGCAAATCCGGCACCATCCCGCGGATCACCGGTAGTTCCTGCAAGCGCTCGCGTCGGATTCGCGGAATCGAGGCCAGCAATCCGGCGGTATATGGATGGGATGGCCGTGTAAACAAACCTGATGCGGGAGCTTGTTCGATTACCTGACCACAATACATAACCATCACGTCTTCGCAGGTTTCGGCAACCACGCCCAGATCGTGCGTTATCAATATCACGGCCATATCAAACTGTTCCTGGAGTAACACCATTTGCTCGATAACCTGCGCCTGGGTAGTTACATCCAGGGCCGTCGTCGGTTCGTCAGCAACCAGTACGCTCGGATTACACGACAATGCCATTGCTATCATGACACGTTGCCGCATGCCGCCGGACAACTGGTGTGGGTAATCACCCATCCGTTTTGCAGGAGCGGGAATCCCGACCACGGCCAGCATCTCCACAGCTTGCGCATGCGCTTGCCTGCGCGTGGCATCGGTGTGGCGGCGTATGACTTCGCACAGCTGATTGCCGACCGTAAAAACGGGATTCAAGGCTGTCATCGGCTCCTGGAAAATCATCGAAATATCGCGGCCACGAATATTGCGCATCTCGCGGTCACCAAGACCCACAATATTCCGGCCATTCAACTCGATGGAACCACTGACAATGCGCCCGGGCGGGGTCGGGACCAGACCAAGCAAAGCCAGGCAAGTGACCGTTTTGCCGCAGCCGCTTTCACCGACGATACCCAGAGTTTGCCCGGCGTACAGTTCAAAACTTACCCCATCCACCGCGCGCACAACGCCGCGCTCGGTCTGGAACTCGATCACAAGCTCCTTGACTGTCAATACGGGCTTTTTGCCAACCGGTGCAGTCATCTGCAGTCAGACCTTTCTCGGGTCCAGCGCATCTTGTAACGCGTCGGAAAACATATTAAATGCCATGACCAGCCCAAACATGAACAATGACGCCCAAATAAAATTATTAAAATGTCCGGCCCCCACCTCGTAGGTTGCTTCAGCAAGCATACGCCCCCAGCTGACACCGTTTTTTACTCCCAAACCCAGGAAACTCAAAATCACTTCAGATTTGATCGCCGCAACGAAAACGATAGTGGCCTGGACCAGCAAAATGTGAAAAGTGTTGGGGATAATATGACGAAACACAATTTTGAGTTCTGGCAAACCAATTGCGCGCGCTGCTTCAACAAACTCAAATTGTTTGAGCTTGATGACTTCACCGCGCACCAGGCGTCCCGTGGTGGTCCAGAACGTAGCGACCATTGCAACATGCATACCGTAAGCGCTGCCCTGCATCGCAAACGCCACCGCTGCAACAAACAGGTAAAACGGTATGGAATCAAGCACGCCTTTTAACCACAACACCAGCTCATCGATCCAGCTACCGCTGTAGTAACCGGCAACTGCGCCCAACACTGCGCCGATCAACGTGGAGAGTATGGCCACGACCAGACCGACTTCAAATGCAGTACGGGTACTGAACACAGTGCGTGCAAAAATATCCTGCCCGTTGACATTGCTACCAAACCAGAAGTCCGCAGATATCGGATCAAAACGCCCGCCCCGTATTTCGCTCCAGTCATTAGCCCACCATCCAAAAACGGTACCCAATGCCATCACGCCATATGCCATTACCAGTGCAAATGCCACCATGCCCATGCGGTCATGTCGAAACTTGTAGAATGCTTTTGACCATAGTGAATCACGCCCGCGAACTGCAATGGTCGTGTTTTCCGCTGCAACGCTGGCCGAGCTCATTTGAGTGACACCCGCGGATCAACAACCCGATAAAGAATGTCCGTTATGAGCAACGTCAACACAAACAGCACTGCGGTCAGACCTACCACAGCCTTCAGTATCGGTTGATCACCCTGGGTGATGGCATCGTAAGTGACTTTACCTACGCCCGGGATACCGAAATAGGTCTCAATGATCAAACTGCCACTGATCACTACCAGTGGGATCGAAAACATGATCCTGGTAATGATAGGAATCAGACTGTTCTTTAGTACGCTTCTGTAGAGCAGTTGTGCAGGCGGTGTGCCAAACGCCCTGGCTGTACGCACATGATCCCGCCCCATCTCCTCTACGATGACCGCCCGGTAGAAACGGGTGTTATATCCGAGTGCGACAAAAATAGTGGCCATGGTCGGGACGGTTACAAAACGCAAATAGTCACTAAGACTGTAAACATCCCAACCACGGGAAGGAAACCAGTTGAGTCCGTAACTCGAACAAAATATCAGCTGAAAGGCAATAACAACGATCAAAAAACTGATGCTCATGCCGACAACGGAAAACCCCATGATGGCCTTGTCGATCCAACCGCTGCGATGGTAGGCAGCGACAAGTGCCAACACCAGCCCCAATAAGTTTCCAAGGATGAACCCCGGTGTGATTACTGCCAATGAAATTGGCATCGTGCGTTTTAATATACTGTTGACCCGTTCACCCGATGAGAAGGAATTGCCAAAATCCAGTGTGACAATTTCCCTCAGATAAGTGACGTAACGCTGTAAAAATGGCTGGTCATATCCTAATTCGGCACGCACCGATTCAATCTGCTCTGCAGTCGGATTTTTGCCTAATAATTCATAGGTTTTGTCGGGTCCGTAATACACCATCAGCAGAAAACTGATAAATGTAACACCCAGGATCAGCGGGATTCCGCCAATAATTTTACGCAGTGCAAACTGTAGTATTTCCATCAGATACGAAAATCTTGCGACTCAGGTATCGTCAATATCAACGTATGGAAAATAAAAGCCCCCCACAAAGGAACGATCCGGATAAGCGATAACGCGCTTGTCCCAAAATATGATAACGGCGCGGCTGAGTCCGGTGATCGTCGCACAATCATTGATCACCAAACGGTTCATTCTGCGATAGAGGCTGGTGCGCTCCGGTCCCGGCTGCATCACTGCTGCGCGCTCAAACATGGCATCGTATTGAGGATTGCTGTAATTGCCGTCATTGGAGCCAGGCGCGCGATTGGGTCCATAAAATAGCTGTAGCGTATTTTCAGCATCCGGATAATCCAACAGCCAGGCTTTGTTGATCAAAGGCAAACGGCTCTGTTTCCACGCCTTGGAAATATCCCCGAACGTTGCATACTGCTTCACCACAATTTTCTCAGCCGGATACCCGATTTTCGACATGAACCCGCGAAACTGTTCATAGTACTGATTTTGCAGAACCGACGCCGGGATACCGTAAACTAACTCAGGTAAATTTTCCGGCGTCCAACCGGCATCCGCGAGTAATGCCTTTGCGCCACTGATATCGTGAATGACGCTATCTCGCGATAGCTCAGTATCATATTCAGGCATCGCCGGCGTGATAATACCCGGGAATATTTTTCCAACGCCGGAATAGTAGCGCTCGTTGCGCTCGTTCCAGTTAAAACCCTTGCGAATTGCACAGCGCAATGCATGATTACGCTCATTTCTTTCAGGATCATCGTTATAGCCGAAGTCTGGGTCATCCATGTTAAACGTCTGGAACACAAATCCGGGTTCAGTCCAATTCACCATGTGATACTTTGCTGCAATTTCAGGCTTCAGTGTGATCGGATTCTTGCTGGACAAATACAGATCATAGGTGGGTGACGGTACGCGTGCAGCGTGTAGTTCATCGCCTTTTGTCAGGGATGTCATGCGGGCCGTATCTTCTGCAATAAAATTCACTTCAACCCGATCGACAAATGGTGGCGAACGTCCGGCAATGCGTTCAAGTCCGTAAGCCTGATGAATCGCAGGGTCGTACCCTTCCGCAGCAAGATCGACGGGCTCTTGCCGATAGTTCGGATTTCTAACTAACACAGCCCGGGTGGTGTCAAAACTTTGCACCCTGAATGGTCCCGAGCCAACCGGACGTACTGAAAATTCCCGACCGTATTTTTCAACGGCCTCACGCGGTACGACACCGGCAAACCCCATTGTCAGGGTATGCACCAGTTGGGGATAAGGCTTGACCAGTGTTATTTGCAATGTGTGGTCATCCAAAGCAGTGAGACCGCTCACCGGTTGCGCGTAATCGGAGCCGGCCTTTTGCCAGTCATCCAGGCCGGCTATTCTTCCCTGCCACACCCACGATCCCTGCGACAGACTGGCGGGATCAAAATGACGCTGCAAACTGTATATCACATCCTGCGCAACGACCTCACGCCCCTTGCCGTCAGCAAAACACGGATCATCAATAAACCTCACGCCAGACTTTAATTTAAATGTATAAACAAGACCATCATCAGAGACTGTCGGTAACGACTCCGCCAGACGCGGTTTTAGCTCAAATGGACGCGCCAGATATTTATAGCTGTACAGCGTGTCGTAAGCGTTGACAATGAGATGATTCGAATACACAGTAGCGCCTTGCGCCGGATCGAGATTAGTCGGTGACTGATCAAGAGCAACTTTATAAACTTTGAGTCCGGTAGTATCCGGTCTCTCACCGTTGCCACAAGCGCATATTGCAACGCTTAAACCTAACAACAGCCACAGGCGAAATAGCTTCATCAGTATTTTCCTTCAATCCAGATTTTGATGGCGCCGACAAATTGCACGGAACCTGATTCAATAACAACCAGGCTTTGGAATTGTTTTTCTTATCGATCAGGCAGCAAAGGTTAACCCAAGACGCTATATGCAACAACCGGCAATCAACAAAATTTACGCAGCATATACTGGCTGGCACGAATAATATTTTGATCATGTTTTTATTTATGAATCATAGCTTTATAAGTCCGAATATCAATACTGTAACAAGCAGACGTGTACCTTTTGTATGTTCACGCGGACTTTTAGTGCAAAATCCTGTCATTGGCAGAATCAGCTGTCAGAGCGCGGAATCCGAATGAAAGTACTTGTGGCAACGGCCACCTATCCAACTCCTGACCGGCCATCGGCCGGCATTTTTGTGCGTAATCAATTTCGGTTTTTTCGGCGTCATGCCACCCCTGACGAAACTTTCAAACTATTCAAGGTTCGTACCACAACCCGCCGTAAATCGCGCTCATGGCCACTCGTAATCTGGGCCACGCTCAAATTTATTCCGTATTTTTTTCGGCGCTTCGACATCGTGCATATCCATTTTCTTTCGCCTCTGGCGCACGCAGCGAGAATCTACAGATTCCTGCACCCCACCACAAAGTTGATACTGACGATCCATGGCAATGATTTGCGCAAAGTGCAAAACCGCCCGCAACGGGTTAAGACCCGCTACATCAAAACACTCACGTATTTCGATGAAATCATCTTGTCCGGTGAATCATTGTTGCCCACGGTGCAAAAACAACTGGGACTGGAACAATGTCGTATTATCTGCGCTGGCGTGGATGATCTACGCTTTCAGGTCGATCCGGATTGCAGAAAAGAATTTGACTTTATATTTGTCGGTTCATTCACGCGGGATAACGGACTTGACATCCTGATCAGTGCGCTGGAAATGCTTGAAGAGCAAGAAATACGAGCCTGCTTTGTTGGTTCAGGGCCGTTGAAAAAAGAGCTGCAGCGCGCCGGACATCATTTGAATTTGCAAATATTTGTCGAAGTACCGCAAACCCGTTTGCGACAGCTTTATAACTCTTCACGGTTTCTGGTTTTTCCGGTCCGCGGTGACAGTTTTGGACTCGTGGTGTCAGAGGCAATTCACTGTGGTGTACCGGCCATCGTCTATAGCGGTAGTGGCGCCAGTTCCCAGGTTCGCAATAACGAAACCGGGGTCACCTACAAGCCCAATACACCCGAACAACTCAGCCGCGTGTTACTTGCAGCATTTAACATGGCCGACAGCGACTATCGGGTGCTGAGTGACTGCACACGCCAGGCAAACCTGGAGTACAGCCTAAGTCATACGGGCACCCAACTGTTAAAGTTGTATCGGCAGATTGCTGCTGAAAAAGAGTTACACCCCGTTAAATAGCGCACGGCAAATTATACATTTGTCTGGTTTTTCCACTGCCACCGGAAACCGGCACATTGCATTATGGCTTTGCGACCTGCCGCAGATTTTTAGCGGAAGTTTTCGAGACCCACAAACGTTCCGTCGTTTCGTTCGCACAAAGCGCGCATCAATATTGCAAAGCGAATTCCAGTTGCCTGCAATTGTGGCGCCTGCGAAAATATTGTCGGAAACCCAATCGCATGAATCCGGACCCGCCGCTTACCATCCGCATCCTTGCGGTTGAGCAAATCCACCCGATCAACAACGCTCTGAATCGAGCGACCGGAAAACTCATCGCCAAACACATACAGACTGATTTTTTTATCTGGTGCATAAAAAGCATTGATTGCTTTGGTAATACCTTCGACGGGGCTACTATTGCTGAACGAATTCCAGGTGCGCATTCGCTCCACGATGGCTTTACGCCGTGCGGGCGTATCCGGAATCCAGCGATTGGCGTATCGGCTGAACATGTAATTTCCCATGTCGTTCATAATCTGTATGCCCTTGACCTTGGGATGTACATCCAGCGTTTCTTCCATTTTGCGCACGGCCAGATTCCATGCGTAGTTGTACATGCTGCCAGAAGTATCAATGATAAATATGATGTATTCGGAATCGACCGGAATACCAGCGACCAGTTGATTGTTGACCGATTTTGACACCTCGCTGACCTTGAGACGCTGCATTTCTTCCGTGAGATCCTGCCGGGCACTCGCCAGTTTACCGGCAATGATATTGGCAACAGATGAATCAGCGGTAGAAGCTTTATATTCGCCGCTTATACTGGACACATCGCCTTGCAGGCGCGCCAACCGCCGCTGCTCGCGTGAAAGTTGCTGTTGCTTTTCATCGAGCTCACGATTCAGCACTTTGACTTCACCGCGAATTTCAAAAAGCTGCTGCTGCAGGTCTCTGACCTTGCCCTGATAATCGACGGTTGCCTCTTCGAGCACGATTGGTTCGGTGATTTTAACAATCACCAGCAATAAAATTATGGCTCCAAAACCGCAGGCTATCGTGTCGAGAAAGCTGAGACTTATACCTTCGATTTCGCGTCGGTTTTTCATAATTTGTTCACCACCACGCCGGTCAAGGCCAATCCCGCGCTGGACTGATAAACGAACCATCAGTCAACTGTGCCAGTCGCCAGTACATCGGTGCAGCTCGTGCGTCGCCTTCCATTGGGAACAGGATGATGTTGACTGGAATTCCGCCTGCCAGGTTCCTTAATGCACTTTCAAAATGTTGAACGCGAGCTTTTGGCGATGCAGTCTTTCGAATTGGTAGCTTGTCACCCATCGTTGGCAGTCCGTCAACCAGTAGATAGATGTTGTCGGGTGGCGGACTCATATCGCGTGACACTTGCAAAGCGCGTGACAAACTGGTGCCTTTTGACGGCACCACTTCGTCAAGCCCCTGCAATGCCGCTGTCACCTGCTCAGGGTCCGCAGCATCCAGCCAGTCTCCTGCAGTTCCGTCGACGACCGGTCGGGCCGTCTGATTAAAGGTATAAATCTGAAACCCGATTTCTTTGGGTAACTTCGCAATCAGCCAGCGCACGCTACCGACAGCGCGCCGCCACTTGACAGAGTTCCTTTGCTCCTGTTCCGACATGTTTCGCCGCCGGATAATATTTACGATAGTTTCATCCAGCATGCTTGCAGAACTGTCCACCAGAAACAGTACTCTCTTGCCGCCAAGCTTGAGTCCTGTCAGATACAGGCGATCACCGGCGCCGATGATACGTTGCAAATCATCACCAACGTCATCCTGTTCCTGCTGACTACCCTGCAGTCGACGGGTAGCCTCTTCAAGACTTTTGATATCTGCCTTTAGCTTTTCAATGGCCTCACGTTCAGCTAACGTCGACTGATCCAGCCGCGCCAGCTCCGTTTTTTTGTCCTCAAGCACCTGCACTATCTGTTGAATCTGTCCTGCAATTTCAGACTGGCGGCGCGTAACTGAATCGATTGTAGTGCGCAGTTCGAATAAATTTCGTTTTGACAATTCAACACGCTTGTCCATCAGGTTAACTTCAGAAATTAATTTAACGTTAACCTGCGCATTAGTTTCTTTGGTGGCGTGATTGATAATCATAAAAAACAATACAACGGCACCGAAGCCACAACTCATGATGTCGAGAAACGACAAACTGAAAACTGTAGCTTTACGCTTACGCCTGGCCATCACTATCTACCTGCCGGATAATCCGCACTTCAATTCCGGGGTTACCGATTTGCACGCGATCACCAACATTCAACGCTTGTGACCCGGACACACGTTTGCCATTGACGAACGTTCCATAGGTGCTTTTATCATCTATTACAACCTGCCCACCACGCTGACTGATCAGGCAATGCTGCCGGGAGATCCCTTTAACGACTCCACTGACCTGGTGGCCCCATTGATTGGCCGGCAAAGACGTCCCGAGCATCAGGGCCTCGTCCGATACCGGATACGCCAAGGCATCAACGAGCACATGAGTCCCTGCTTGCGCTACCCGCGAGGGAGAACTCGGGATCCGCCCGGTGTCCGTTGTCACCAGGCTGGGCGACGCTTGCCACGGTCGCTGCAATATCAGCGACAAATGCTCGTCGTCATGCACAAATGCATGGCTTTCCTGCAGTATATTTTTTGGCACGGCCAGTGGCGGTAGCTGCATGACACGGAATGCGGGATTGTGCTGTAGTTGGGCCATCAGCCCCGGTAAGTTTGCTACACGGGCGCTGAACATGACCGTCGTCACTTCACCCGCCAGTTCCCGTGCAGTTATTGCATTTATCACTGGCTGATACAGTCCCGCAACGGCACCCGCCAATGTGTCAGCGCTCAGCGTCGTTTCGTATTGCTTGTCTGCACTGGAAACGACGACATTGTCAGCGCCAGCGTTCAGAGTCTCGACAATACCGGGGATAGTGTCATACAACCACTGTTCCGAAGCTGCAGTATGCATGGGATCAAAGCGGGTTGTTTTGACAAAGGTATCAGCTATGGCACTTGCCCATCGCGCTGTAAAATCCTTGAGACCAATGTTATGAAGTTGGGCTACATCCGTGCGCCGCAACCCGTTCTCGACGCGCAGTTCCGTGATCAACAGGTTGTGTATCGTTGCATCAACGACCAACATACGGTTTCCGGGGACCGGATGACTGACAGCCGCGAGTGCCGCATCCACGAGGCCACGCACCGGAATTTCTGCCCGCTCACAAATTCCCAGCAGCAATCCAAGTTGTTGCTTTGAAAAGCCTGGAGGTACGCCGATGATCACGTTGTCGGTAACCGCACGATATGGCTCATAAATACTTTGCAAATGCGTGTAGACAAGGTCTGCCGGAGTCAGCATGTTTGCAAAAGTCCGCTCGAGACGCTCCAGACTCAATTGTTGCCAAAAACTGCAGTTGATTTTACGGGGATGGATACGCGCCTGGGCAAAAGCCTCTGCGCCAATCAGTAACTGCTCGTCATCCAGAACCGCGTAGCCTGGGCTCGCCTCCGCCACATGGGTCTCGGAAGCGGCAAGCACTCCCGAGTCATTGAGTTCCAGTGCCAGCAAGGCCATCGCTAACGCACCTGCAGCTGACTGACAAGGCGTTCGTCGCAATAATGTTCGGTGTCAAGCACCAGTCGTTCCTGCACGAGGGTTAGCTGATGCAACAGGAACATCAAAATGATACTGAGCAACAACGCTATAAACGTGGAATTAAACGCCACACCAAGACTGGCGGTAACGCCAGTGATATCACCTTCTACTGCTTTGTGGGCCTGACCGAGAGCTTCACCAATACCACGAACAGTACCTATAAAACCGATCGACGGGATCGCCCAGGCAATGTATCGCACCAGCGACAATTCAGAATCCAGTCGGTCTGATTCGCCTTCGCAAAGCGTCCGCACGACTGTCGACACATCTTGGATATTGCGAGTCGAACGAAACCGGTGCAACGCGCTCAACAGCACGCGAGGCAGCAACAAGCCCGATTGATCCACCGGGAGTTCCTGCACAGTCCGCGAATAGGAACGGGTGTCTTCCGGTAGAATACTGACCCCCTCTGCAAGTGGAATCAGATCTTTTTCAAGCATTCGTCCTTCTTTGGTCGTCAGCGCAGCCTTGTATCCCATGATGGCAAGCGCCCAAAAAAACAATATAAAACAACATTCCTGTTCAAGGTCCTTGATCAGGATATACGGTGATCGTTCCGGGACATAATTTTCGTCTGCAGCGATCTGTTCAAGTTGCTGGGCGCGGATATCGGCAGCTTTTGGGCGTATGACCAGTGTATAAACACCATGCACAATGACAATGGCAGTAATCAGTGCAAATATCTGGTAGGCAAACTCAATCGGTAATTTTCGGTTCATTCTGGACAGCCTGGATGTTTAGATATCAATCGGAAATGAAATTTCGGTATCAGCATTGATTTTTTCCGAGGGAACGAATCGATCCTGCCTGGTTGCTGGCGCCGTTGTGGACTCAACCTCTTCCTCTGCAGTTGTCACGGCGGATTCATCTTCCTGACTCTCATCCTGCGCCGCGCTCAAAAGCGCAAATGAAAGGCTGACAACTCCCAGCACGGTTTTTACGATCAGACCAAAATCTTTCATGAATTACTCCAAATATCGACCAATCCGGAAGCCGAGATCAGGACGTCCCTGATCGGATGAGTCACGGTAAGTCGGCCGTAGCTCGCTGATTCTCGAATGTTGCCAGCTGGAGCCCCGAATCACATAGGCCGGCTGTGCCGGTGTATTCGTTGCGAACGCGCTGGATCTGTAAATATCCTGAGTCCATTCAGAAACATTTCCCGCCATATCATAAAGGCCTGCAGGATCAGCGGCAAAATTTGCCACCGGTGATGTGGCCGGAAAACCATCCACATAATTATCTATGACAGCACTTGTCAGTCCGAGTGCAGTGCGATCTGCGAAATTTCCAAAATCTGTCGGGGGCGTTACATCCTCGCCCCAGGGAAACAGAGTTAACTCGCGGTTTCCGGAAAAGCGCGCGGCCCAGGCCCATTCCGCCTCGCTCAGCAGGCGATAACCTATGTTTTTTGGCTCCGCCGGTTGCATGCGCCCACCCGCCCTGACATAGGCGGGCGGCAGGCCCTCCTGTTGACTCAGCCAGTTGCAGTATTGTGCTGCATCATCCCAGGTCACGTTAACCACCGGATGATCGGGCGCATCCAGCGACACGCTAAAAAACATTCCGGAAGAATGTTCCGGGCGGAAGGCTTTAAATCGCTCGTTGGTTACTTCCTGTGTGCCGATGTAATACATGCGCGTGAGTTCAACTTTGCGCAATTGCTCATTGGATCGTCGGCCACGCACGCGTCTTGACGCACCCATCGAAAAAGCATGGGGCCTCATCAATATCAGCGTTTGACCGTCAGCAGTCTGAATTTTCGCCTTGCGTGCAAGCTCCGCTTCACGCGCCTCTTCCAGCGTCAGCAGTTTGACTGCAATCTCCTGCGGGGCTGCAGGTTTTGGTAATACGGTAATGAACGCCGGCGCGTACCCGGCGGCGCGAATTTCGAGTTGCTGATCACGCGCAGGAAGCTCGAGTTGTGCACCCGCCAGGCCAATCTGTTCGCCTGCGCTCCATACGCTTGCGCCAGATGGCGCATTAATCACGGTAATCAACCCTACTTGCGGGACCAGGGACCATTCCAGGTTGATATCTTCGTTGCTCGCTACTTTGATCGTTTCACTTATCTTGTCATACCCCACTTTCGTGACAGCAAGGGTATAACTTTGTCCAGGCGGCAATTTCAACGTGCGCGGAGTGAGCCCGTAGTAACGCCCATCGATACTGATTGCCGCAGCCGCAGGTGTGGTTGACACTGTGATGGATCCATCGGCTTTTTTCATCACGATGTCAGTCAATTCAAGGCGTTGCTCTGCCGCCAGGTTAAGCGTTTTAAACCAGCGTTTGTAGCCTGGCGCCCGCAGTGAAAGCCGATGCTCACCGGCAAGAATCTCAAACGTACCGGGAGTGTGACCGACAAGCGTTTCGCCAACATAGACGTTGGCAGTCACGGGCAGCGTTGAAATTTGCACGTCCGCCCAGTTTGGCCGTAAATCAACGGTTATCGTTTGGGATCGGCCAAGACCTTCTACCGTGACGTTGCCTGTCCAGGGCTGAAACCGCGGAGCTTCCACCTGCACAGGATAGTCGCCTGCGGGCACTTCGACAGTTCCATGCATATCCTTCAGGGTGACTTCATCGCCGACCCGTATCACCGCATTCGTGACATTGTCAGCAAACTCGAAATTCAGCTTGCCGGGAAGCTTTTTCAGCGTCAATTGAAATTTTTGAATGGCTTCGTCGTCGATCCGCAATGATTCGTGCAATGGATAGTAACCGGCCTTGTTTGCACTGACCTCAATTTCCCCCGGCAGCACAAGATAATGATCCTTCCAGGCGATTTGCAGCAACCCCGCTGAAATATTCAAGGTGTCAGCCCCGGGCTCGACCTGCACCCAGACAGACCGCGCTGCAAACACAAACCACAGCGCAAACAGCAGCGCTGCCAGCAAAGATAACGCCATAACTTTTTTTGCACTCCAGCGCTTCTTCCGGACTTGCTCGGGAGCGCTTGGGGAATAATCAACGACTTCGATCGGACTAGCATGATCGGCCCCACCTGATGTGGTGGCATCTGCCGGCATCTATATGCGCTCCCGGCACATGATTTCATACCGGACGTCTGTCTCCCCGGGTGCCAACGCAATCGTCACGCGGACATCGCGAAACCCGGCACGTGTACCGACAGCGGTATATTCTCCGGGTCGCAATTCCAGCGTTCGACTGTTGAACGTGCCCATTTTACCCACCCGGTACACGGTCACGTCAGTAGCCCCATCGGAGTTCAACGTCACGGTTACCGGCTGCCGGGTAAGCGCCATCAGGTTGCGTAGTTCTGCGGCTTGAGCATCCAGCCTGGCATCACCGGCGTACGGTTGCAGACGAGTGAGCAATGCTTGCGCGCTGTTGTACGCACTGGCACTGGTCAATCGCATGGGTTCGCCAAGCAATGTTTGCAACTCTTCTTCCACATCTGCACGATTGCGCACACGGCGCACACCGTCACGGGCGCTTTGCAACGTGGGGTCCTGCTCCAGCGCCGCCTTGTACTGGCGCTCCGCTGCGCGCCAATCACCCCGTCCTTCCAGCACGCGCGCCTCCCCTTCCAGCCGATTGACGTCCTGCAATCGCACTGCGGTATCAAGCTGTTGCAACGCTTCTGTCACCTCACTGGCACCCGGGCGCAGTGAGCGCGCTCGTTCAAATGCACGGCGTGCGCGATCAAAATCAGATTTTTCGAGTGCTGCAAAACCTGCTGACATATGTCCGGAAAACGCACGTCTGGCACGCTGCCGCTGGATTCTGTTAATACCGTCGGTGGCGGCCTGCCACTGTGCATCCAGTTCCCCGGCTTGTTGATAGGCCGTCAGCGCCGCATCGTAGTCACCTGACTGCTCCAGTTCTTCCGCGCGGTCAACCAGAGCCAGTACTTCGTCAAGATTGGCAGCGCGTTCGAGACCCGTCTGAGCGCGCTCTGATGTCGCATCGATTTGCAGTACCGTCGAATATTTTTGATCTGCCAGAGCAGCATCTCCTGCAGCGATTGCGGCATCCGCTTCAGCCAGTGTGTCGGTCACAATCGTATCTGCGATGTCGCTCAGGTCCGCAGCGATGTCATGGCCCTCTGAGTATTTTGCCAGCGCTTGCTCATATTTTTTCTGCCGAAACAGTTGATCGCCAGCGATCGCCGCTTGCTTGATCTGATCAAAGCGCTCGGGTGCCCATACGATGGCCTTTTTGTCGTCGAGATAAAACTGTTTATCGAGCAACTGTTCGAGCATTGACTCCGCGTCTTTTCGCATTTTGGCCTGCTGCGCCAGCTTCCATGGTTCAATATCAGTTGCCCGAGGTGGGCTCTGGGTGGCAACAGGTGCTGGCGTCACCGCAGAAGTGGGGGCATCGGCAGATGCGGTTACGGGTTCACGTTCGCCGACCCACCGAGGCACAACATAAAATAATGCAACGAGTCCAATGAACCCATAGAGCAGGAGCAATGGCACCAGTCGTTTATGGCGTGTTGGCGGCGGCGCGGCGGCGCCGTGCGAAGCAGTGGAATTATTACCCGGGTCAATCACCTCGATTCTGTCGTCTTCGGCTGTATCAAAGACAAACTCATCCGGGGGTACGGTCACATTGCCTTGCTCATCCAGTGCCTGACGCAATGCGTCCGCAACAATTGCCATCCGGGCGGGACGCTGCTGAGCATCCGGATGCATGAGTTGCTCAACAAGTTCAGAAAGCGTGGCCCCCAGGTTCAGCGGAGGGCCTTCCTCATCCGGCCATCGACCTTCGGCCAATCGATACAACGCAACACCGAACGCATACATATCGTCACCGGGCTCGGGCGGCTCACCGTCACGTTGCGCCGGACTCATACTGCGCGAAGAACCACCACTGCGAAGCCCGGCGGCTCCCGATTCAGAGGCAATGCCAAAATCAATCAAGCGGGTATGTTTACGCTCGTCGAACAAAAAATTGCTCAGCTTTATATCGCGATGCACGATGCCCTGTTGATGTACATGGTCAAGTGCCTCTGCAATCTGGATTAGCGCCGGGAGAAATTGTGCGTGGGGTCTGCCCGCGAGTTTTTCCAGGCTGCCACCGCTGAGATATTCGAGAGTGAGATAGGTAAAATTGTCATCAGCATGACACTCAAACGCACGCACAATACCGGAATGAACACAACGCCCACACTGAGCAAATTCATTTTTTAAGAGGTTAACGCCGGTCACATCATCGCTGTTCGCGATTTTTATGGCCACCCGCGACTTGAGCTGGTCATCCCGGGCAAGCCACACCTGGCAATGGGCGCTGGTGTGTAATAGCGCGAGAAGTGTATAACGGTCAGAAATTCGACGACCTTTCGCAAGAGGTTCCATATCAGATGTCGCATTCAGTGGTTAGTTATTAATCGGGAACACCGGTGTGGATCGGGGCTTTAAAAAAATTAAAGATCTTCCAGGTGTCTGAGCTGGGGCTGAGGCATTTCACTGTCCTGCACTGTCAGACCGGTTTCTGATTCATAAATTTCTCTGAGCAGCCGCCGCCATTTGTCGTATTGCTGGTCAGCCGTTCCGGTCAGTTCAATGGTACGGCCCTCTACCTCAACGAGCATCGGCTGCACCTCCTGGACGAAAGAGTCCGCCAGTTCCTTGAGCGCAACAGCATGCAAATTGGTCTGTTTGCTGAGGTCATAACCACCTTTCACCAGATTACCCCCCACCACCATAGCGGCACGACCGCCATAGTATTCGGCAGCATTGTCCGCTTTGTTTTGCATCACGGCGCCACCAACCGCTACCAGAACACCAGCGGCCATGGTTAATCGGGACGTTCTCACCAACTCGCGCAGTGCGATGGTCTCCTCATAACTGTAACGCCGCCAGTCCTCGTAGGGCTGAGACATTTTATTGTGGAAGCCCTCGTAATGTTCATCAAGTATGTCGATGAATGCGTATTCACGGTCGCGAATTTTGCCTACGCGACCCAACATTGGGTCATCTTCCGCTGGCAATCGTTTGATATCCACATACCCGTTGTCATCAACTTCATAATATTCAGAGTACGCATAAGGAGAAATTTCGGCGGCAAATTTAAGCTTGGAAATGGTGCGAATCCGTTCCAGTTCGCCGGCATCCAACTCACGGCGAAGCGCCAGCAGGTCGTTGGAAATATTATTGTACAGGTCCTGAAAAGGCTCTTCATTGCCGGCAACCTCTTCCTCATAGGACATGCCCGACGCAGAGTCCGAGTAACGTTTTTCCAGCCATAAGCGCCCACTGGCATCACTTGCACGAACATCGACGACTAATACCTCGCCGTCGGACTTAATGATGTCACCACCAATGAGCAAATCGACCGCTTCGGTGGGTCGCGGCAAAATTCGCACTGCCCCCCAGTTTTCAGTTGCTTCCAGCGTGCGGCGTAACTCGTAGGGTATGTAGGCGCTTTCAGCATTGCGTACCCTGGCGTTTATAAACTTTTTCTCGGCTTTTTTCTGATCTTCGGGCACGCCAGGATCGAACATCAGAATTCCGATATCCAACAATTGCTCTTCTGGCAACACTTCGGCCGCTTTTATGGCAGGCTCGCTGGAAACGTTGACAACCGTGGTAGATACGCACCCCGTCGTTGCTGCAAGCAGCAAAATAAAAATTAGACTGTTAGTTTGTCTCAACTTGATTTTTCACTCCTGGTTTACTGCTACGGGTTGACTACTACCAGTTTACGACTCCTGGTTTAGTGCTCCTGGTTTAGTACTCCTGGTAAAACATCAATTACCGGTCGCATTGCGGTAATTACGATACTCCTCCCAAAGCCTGGCACGTAACACCGGATCGGCTTCCGCCTGCGCCGCTTCGCGCAGTTGCCGGGCCACGACATCATCACCCTGCGGATCCGGTAAGTCCCCCGGGTCCACTGGTGCGTTATTGCCGGTTCCCCGCATACCGTTACTGTCTTCTTCACCGCCCGATGTACGCGCAGTGCGTTGCGTGCCGGTTTCATTTGTGGGATCACCCTGGCCCATCGCTACCGAGCCACTGCCGCCCGGTTCCGGTGATCCCGCAGGATCGAAGCCTTCGGTTCCGCCACCCATTTGTCCATCGCCTTTGCGCATGGCCTGCCGCTCTTCTGACAATTCACCGTCAAAATCTGCCAGCGTACGGTCCAACTCTCCCTCCAGCTCACCCACTTCGCGGCGCGTGCTGCGGCGGCTGGCTGGCAGATTTTGTGTGTCAGAACGACGCGCCAGTACCTCGCGGGCACTCTCATATTCCGGGGAATTAAAGTCCGGCAATCCGCCCTGTTCGATCACACTGGCGAGGACCTCGACAGACATCTCGAGAAACTCCACCATTGCTTCCATATCCGTGAACACCAGCATGCTGTCATCGTTCGCATCCGCCGTATCTTCCGGAATATAGCCAAGCTCGACTGCTGCTGTAATCAAGGCGTTGCGAGCAGCCATCAGATCTTCCGCCGCTTTGCTTAGCGCTTCCCGCGCAGTTTGTACCTCTTCACCATCATCCGGCGCAGCTTTAACTTCAGGATCAAGATCGGCGCTGACGCTTTCCAGTCGCTCACTTCCTGATTTCAAATCGTCACTGGCCCGGCGCTCACGTTTGCGTTGTTCTTTTGCTGCACGCCGTTCTGCCCGACTTTGCTTCTGTTGGGCAGCAGCCTCAGCACTGGCTGCGCTTTCCGCCTCAAGCGCTTCCTGTGCCTCTTTCACAGATGCCGCGGCTCTTGCCACTGCCGCGGCCGCCTGGGCCACCGGATCTGCGCTACCGCCGGCCGCAGGCTCTGCAAATGGATCGTAATTTGGCTCGTCACTGCTGCTCGCAGATGCTTCCGCCTGCTCTTCGCTGGCGTCATCTGTCGACTCTCCGCCTTCATTCTTATCACGCTCGGCGATCTTTTCCCGCGCCCGTGCCATCGCCACGGCCGCCCGGGATACTGCATCTGCAGCGCTGGCGACCGCCTCACCCACTTCAGCCAGTTCCTGATCACCACTGGAGGGGTCATTGGCTGATTCCCTGGCATCGTTTCCGCTCTGCCCCTGCTCCTGCGATTTGTCCCCTTGATTGGCCGTGCGTTCCCCCTGGCTTGAAGAGCTTGAATCCGACGAGCTGCTGTCACCACTCTGGCTCGATGGCGTAGATGGGGAGCTTGACGGAGAGCTTGATGGCGAACTGGATGGAGCGCTTGGTGGAGCGCTTGATGGTGAGCTGCTGGGACTGGAACTTGGCGACGGCATGCCGCTACCCGGCTTTGACGTCTGAGTCTTGCACCCCGTAGATATCAACAAGAATGTGGCAAGCACAGCTGCGAAGATTCCGCGCGTTATCAGACGATGCATGAGTGTCTCCTGGTAAGAACTCTCTATAGAGTAGACGGTCAAATCCGCAATTCGTTTCGCAGAAACATGAATTTTTACAGCTTTTTTGGCGTAAATCGACAAATTATCGACGTATCTCAGTATGCCCGGAAAACCAGCTGTTAATTCATAAGCTTGGAGAGTCGTGAATAAGGTATTATATCGGGACGTGCACAAACTGTTAAATTCATGAATATCATGGCGATGGACGGAACTGGCCGGTTGGTTTAGCCTCAAATGATCAGAGTGCGGTCTGTTACCGCATCGGCGCCCGCATGAAATCGCCGAGGCATTATACGAGGTGTGCGACAGCGTGCCATGCTCATCGAAACAATTTTATCGCACCGGGCTGATAGTCTGGCTGCTTGTCTGTGTTAGCGGATGCGCTTCATCCAAAGACAAGCCGACGCCGCTGGATATCAACAGCAGCGTTCCGGTACCACTCGTAGAAAAAATGCCGGTTACCGCAAGGGTTGTGTTTTCAAAGGCACTTAACGAGTACGTGACCGTAGAGACACCTACTCGTGGCCGTTCCTGGGAAATCCGGCTGGGTAACACCAATCGCCGCGTATTTGAGGACATTCTCAACAGCCTGTTTGATGAGGTACTGGTGGCAGAAGGCACCGATGCGTCCGACAATTATGAGGCCGAGGCCGATTTTACCATCGTCCCGTCTGTTGATGATTATGCAATGCTGACGTCAGGAGAATCCGGGAGCAAGTTTTATGCCGTCTCCATGCGTCATTTCCTTGACATTTATCGTGGCGACGGTGATCTTGCAGGACGACTGGAAATAAATAGCTATGGGCGCAGCAGAGCCGCGCGCTTTACGAACGGCAGCGCAGAGATTGACCTGGCGACCGATGAGGCATTCCGGGATCTGGCGGTAACATTGATCGTGGAACTGCCTGATAAATTAAAGCAGGCCGGCTTGATCTCCGCAGCGTCACCAGCTGCGGCCGACCCCATCGAAAGCGAGTAACCCACGACTATGAAGATGCCAACGAATTCACGAAACCTTATTCTCAGAACGATGCTTGTTGGCGCATTTTTAGTGCTCTGCTCGTGCGTCACGTCTCGCGTTGAATATGCATTTGAAAACACCATCGAAACCAATGTTGAAGATGGTGTGGTGCTGCTGACCAGAAGGGATAATGCGGAGTCTGAAACATCAGACAAATTTATTGATTGCGTCAAAGGCAAACTCCGGGGTGGTGCCAATGGCATAGAACTCATGGACGAACAGATTTTTTTAGACAGTTTGTTTCCCTGGTTTGAACCGCGCGTTGCCCCATTGACCGCCGATGCCCTTCCGGATCTGCTGGGCAAACCCGGCGTAGCCAGTAAAGTAGAAGAAGCCGGCGTGCGTTACGTAATGTGGCTTGGCGGCGCTATGGAAGTATCAGACGGCGGCGGCTCGGTTAGCTGTGATATTAATGTCGGGTGTTTTGGCTTCACGTGGTGGGAAAATGGCGCGACCTATGAAGCGGCGATCTGGGACTTGAAAAACATGGAAAGCACCGGGGTGATCAGCGCCGATGTGACCGGCCGCTCCTATTTGCCTGCAATTATCATTCCGATCCCACT
The DNA here is from genome assembly GCA_013002925.1 of Gammaproteobacteria bacterium. Classification (GTDB taxonomy): domain Bacteria; phylum Pseudomonadota; class Gammaproteobacteria; order Steroidobacterales; family SZUA-146; genus SZUA-146. Next base: position 30,104 of record JABDLQ010000184.1, read on the forward strand.
CATCGCACCCACCAAATCGACTGCCTGTGATGACCTGGCGGATGAACTGAAAAAACAATTTGTATCTAACTCCTGAGTGCCAGATCCCAACCGCGGCCGCACGCATCACGGCCGGTTACCGGTTGATTCTTCATTAGTATCCGCGTCCGTCTCAGGCGCTGGAGCCACAGCTACGCCATCGGTATTGCCGTCTAATAACTTTGCGGCATCGTCTTCCTCGTTATCGGACACTACTGCCGCCTGACGTTTTGCAAGAATCGCATCCCTGGCACTGTCAAAATTATATTTTATCGTTTTTATGACATTATCCGTCGCGACTGGCACGCCATCGAGAATACGGGGGCGGTAACGGGACGACCTGACATTGGAGCGCAATGCGGTCATTAACTGGCTTGAACCCACATCGTCTTTTATGACGTTCAGATCGCGCACGCGACCGTGTTTGTCTACAGTGAAAGAGAAAACAATTTCAAGGTTCCCCGGCGGCAGTCGCAGGATCTGGCTGGGCCGCCAGTTGGCCACCGGATGTGCCTCAAACTCAAGCTCGAGCGGTTCATCAAACATACTATCCACATCGAGCGGTGTTTCGCGCACAGAATTCAACTTGTTCCAGGCCTGCTCGTAGGCCTGCTGGGCGCGTCCGCGATGACCGCCACGCACATGCCAGTCACCCAGTCTGGCCCACGCACGAGCGACATCCGCCATGTCAGGATATTCCTGGTTTTCATACAGGCTGATGACACGTTTCAGGGCGCGTACACCCTCCCCTGACATAACCCGGCGGTCGCGTGGAGTTTGTAAAAAACTGTTCGCTATATCGTTGAGAGGGCCTGCCAGCCGAATATCATTCGGCCCATAAGCGGCTTCCAGAATGGCCAGAGCACGACGGTATTGCTTACGCGCGTGGTCTTCCCGTTGCATGATCATGTGCCATCTGGCCATGTGTTTGAGTGCCGGCGTTAACTGCGGCGTGTTGCCATAGTTCTCCTCATTTGCATGCAGCAAAAAGCGCTGTTCACGGTCTGCTGCCGACAAATCTTCCGTCCAGGCATAGATCTCAGTCAGCCGATTCGATATGTTGGTTTGCACCAGGTTAAATACACCCTCGTTACGATGAGTAATATCCTTGGCGCGCAGGTACACGCTGAGTGCTGCGTCATACTGCTTCAGGGTACTCAGGGTATTGCCGAGACCTTCCAGCGGTGCGCGTAATTCGCTGGCAAAGACCCCGATGTTTTCCTCCAGCAGCTTGATCGCGCGTTCAAAATGAGAGGCAGATTTCAATAACTGGTCGAGACCGAAATATACGTGACCAAGACATGTAATCGGCGCTACCAGGTTCACCGACCCTTCACCCTCCGCTGCAGCCACAGCAGCGTGCCACTGGTCGCAGTGTTCACCGGCTTCTTCAAAACGATTTTCTTCGAGCAGATCGGCCGCCCGCGTAAACGCACTGACACGGTCATCGGAGGCCGCAGGTACACTCTCTGCCAGCGCATGTGAACTACCGAAGATCACTATCGGCAGCAGCCGAATCATCAGGTTAATTTTTACCATTATTTTGAGTCTATGATTTTAATCTTCTGGCCAGGCTGCGGCTCGCCTTCCGGATAAAAGTTATTGAGCAAGCGCAACTGCTGCTCCACGTAGTCCGTCAACGGCGAGGCCGTCGCCAGGGTAGCCATGGTGGTTGCAGCATTTGCTTCGATGACAGCAATATGCGGTATCCGCGCCGAACGCTTGCTCTGCCCGTCAAGCTTGCGCATCGATTTGATCGTGCTAAGCATGCGCCAGTCATTGCGCTTCTGGATGGCTTCGGTTTGACTGGCACCGGCAAAAACATAGGCATAACGATCATCCGTAAACACCGCATATCGAACAGTTCCGCGCCCAAATGGAGAGTTTGCATTGGGCGCGAGCGCTGTATATCCCACCAGGCCATCGGCCTGCAACGTACGCCCGTCCTGCAAGTTGGACAAGCCGATTTTTTTCGTCAGTATATCTAATGGGCTCAAGGTTTCCTTCAGCGGTTGACGACTTAATATCAACAGTGACTTGCGATCCGGAGCACTACTTTCGAGACGGCCCCGGCTCTCGGCGATTGCCCAGCCCGACGGATAGACCATGCCAATGCCAAACCGTGCGTGCCGAAACTCATCTTCGGTTATCACCCCGCCGGCTCCCACTTTACCAAACACCATGCCATCCAGATGGCTGAGGAACACATCCCTGTTATCAGCGAAAACTGCGGACTCAGTGAGTTTATCCGCCTCCTGCACCACTTTGCGCAAACGGGTGTCGTTGTCGGGGTGGGTTGAAAAAATCCCGTGATAGACGCGTGGTTCGCGTCCTTCTTCAGCTGCCCGTTCGATTTCAAAGGCTTCCTGATGCTTGAGAATCTTGACCACCTCAATCATCGCACTCGATGGATAACCGGAGCGCACCAGATACTCTGCACCCTCACGATCTGCTTCCAGCTCTTTATCGCGGCCATAACTGCTTATATAGGCACCGGCTATAGCACCAGTTGCGACACCAGCAACACCGCCGGTTGCCGCATTCGCAATCCCACCGAGCACATTCATCAATGCGCCACGACTGTGTTGACCCACTGCATGGCGCGCGGTTACGTGACCAATTTCATGGCCCAGCACAGCCGCCAGCTCAGCTTCAGAATTCAGGTAAGCCAACAGTCCACGTGATACGTAAATGTATCCGCCCGGAGTCGCAAAGGCGTTGACCAAATCACTATCGATCACTGTAAATGTATATTCTATATTTGGCCGGTCACTATTACGCACCAGCTTTTGACCGATGTCATTGACATATTCCTGCAGATCGGGGTTCGGATACGCACGATACTGGGTCATGATCTGGGGATGCAGTTCCTGCCCCATCTTGATCTCGTCTTCCTCCGACATCATCACGAAGTCGACCCCTCCGGTGGCAGGGTTGGTGGCGCAGGCGCCGAGCCCGGAAACCAGCATCAGAACCAGCGTCAGACGCGTGAACCACGACCCGAAAGCTGATACCTGTAAATCGTCGCGATGCATAGTCAAGACCTCAATCTCCCGTTTCATGAATCCATACCAACCGCCTGTAAATACGATGATACACCGTCGCACGGGCGAATCCGGCTTTTGCCCAGCTCATATTATAATGACCTGAAATTACAGAAAATGTTTCAATTCCTGGCGCTTGCAGCCGACTCCGGGCCTCCGGGCCCGGATGAGGCGCCGTAGCACCAGGTGAAGTACGACACACCGGCATCAACCAATGACCGGAGGCAATCTGTCGTATTGCTGCTATAATCCGCGCAGCTTTTGTATCGGGAACCGCGCTGCGGTCACCGCCTGTTAACATTTCAACAGATAGATGAGGATAATTGTGAGCACATTTGACCAGCAGTTAGAGAAAGTAAAAACCCAGGATGGATTTATCGCCGCACTGGATCAAAGTGGTGGCAGTACTCCCAAAGCGCTGCGACTTTATGGCATCGGCGAAGACCAGTACTCGAATGACGAAGAAATGTTTGGCGTGGTGCACCAGATGCGCACGCGTATCATGACCAGCCCGAGCTTTGGTGGCAACCGCATTCTCGGCGCTATTTTGTTTGAGAACACCATGGACCGGGAAGTGGATGGAAAGCCCACTGCGCAGTATCTGTGGGAAGTTAAAAATGTTGTTCCCTTTTTGAAAGTGGATAAAGGCCTGGCCGATGCAGACCAGGGTGTGCAGCTCATGAAGCCGATACCGGATCTGGATGCCTTACTGAAAAAAGCCAAGTCCAAAGGTGTATTCGGCACGAAGATGCGGTCAGTGATAAAAGAGGCAGATGCTGCGGGGATCAAGGCCATTGTTGCTCAGCAATTTGAAATTGGCCGGCAAATCTGTGCGGCCGGCCTGGTGCCCATCATCGAACCGGAAGTCGATATCCATTGCCCGCAAAAACGTGAAGCCGAGGCGTTGCTGAAAACCGAAATTCTTGGTGAGCTGGACGCACTCGACGCACAGCAGCTGGTGATGCTGAAGCTGACGTTGCCCGAGGAACAGGATTTATACGAAGACTGTATAAAACACGCAAATGTCGTGCGGGTTGTTGCGCTGTCCGGCGGCTATAGCCGCACGGAAGCAAACGATCGACTGGCCAAAAACCACGGCATGGTTGCAAGTTTCTCCCGGGCACTGTCCGAAGGTTTGTCTGCGGCACAAAGTGATGCGGATTTTAATGCGATGCTCGATCAGTCGATCGAGAGCATTTTTCAGGCTTCGAAAACCTGACGATCGCCAGCTCTACAGAAAGACCCGTCAAGAAAACCCGCCGCATGGCGGGTTTTTTTATTCCACCGGCACAGCACGATCCCGAGCCCACCTCCGCAGCTGTGAGATTTTCTCAGCCATCGTGACTGACAAAGGATAGGTGCTGCGGATTTCAGCCACCAGATGCTTGTCGCTCACCGTTTCATCCTGGGCATGGGCTGCATACATGGCTGCCACAATCGCCTGTTCCAGCTCAGCGCCTGAGAAGCCATCGCAAAGTTGTGCCAGGCGGGGAACATCAAACTGCCGGTCATCCAGATCACGTGACTGCAAATGTACTCGCAGAATTTCCTCGCGCGTGCCCGCTTCGGGCAGATCTACAAAGAAAATTTCATCAAAACGCCCCTTGCGCATCAATTCAGGAGGCAGCTCGCTGACATCATTCGCCGTGGCAACCACGAAGACCGCCTCCTTTTTCTCCGCCATCCAGGTCAGAAACGTGCCAAGTATGCGCTGGGATGTACCCGAAGAATCCGTACCACCGGCTACCGATTTTTCAATTTCGTCGATCCACAACACGCACGGCGACATGACCTCTGCAGTCTCCAGTGCGGAGCGCAGATTGCGCTCGGATTCGCCATGATATTTGTTAAACAGGCGACCGAAGTCAAGCCGCAACAATGGCGCACCAAATATGCCGGCGACAGCTTTTGCTGCAAGACTCTTACCGCATCCCTGCACGCCCAGTAACAACACGCCCTTGGGGTGCTGCAGTTGATCTGCCGCTCCCCTGAATGCGTCACGCCTGTGGCTTAACCACTCTTTCAGCCGCTCTTGCCCACCAACATCCGAGAAGCGTGCCGTATCGTATTCATACGTCAACACTCCCTCGCGATTCAGCAATTGATATTTTGACTGCATGACGATATCCACATCACTTTTTGAAATCGCCCCATCCTGATAAATTGCATTACGTGCCAGCCGGCGTGTGTCACCGTGCGTGAGACCGGCAAGGTTACGCACCAGCAACTTCAGCGCCTTGGAATCTACCTGCAATGACGCGCCCGGATGATCTGTCGCCCACTCCCGCGCTACCTCGCGAATAATTTTGGCGCGCTCGCGCGCGTCCGGCAGCGCCATTTCAAATGACACGCAAAAATGTTCGAGTTCCGGCGGGATGTCCAGCTTGTGGCTCAACAACACGACGGTGCGCTCGACTTCACCGCTTGCTATTGCAATGTCCTTGAGCAAGCGCACGTGCAGTGGATCCTGCAAATAGGGATGGAAATCGAGTAGCACAAATATGCCACGCTGCCGCGAGCTGCGTATGTGTTTGAGTACCTCTTCCGGATCCGTCGTTTCTTCCTGAGGGACCAGTTCGATATCCAGGCGCTGCAGACCGTCCGTGATCGTCCAGCGAAACAGCGGCATATGATGTTTTGCCCCCAGCGCAAATGATTCTTTTACCATCAGGCTCAGCAACTGGGGCTCATCGTTGGATTCAATCGCAACGATCGGCGTGTGGGAACGCAACACCAGCTTCAAGTCCTGGCCTGAATCCATCCTGTTTGCCTTCGTTAAGGTATGAAAAAGAGCATGTGCCGTGCTACCGGGAAAACGCCTGCAGTCCGGTTTGTGCACGGCCGAGTATCAGGGCATGAATATCATGGGTGCCCTCATAAGTATTGACAGCCTCCAGATTCATCATATGGCGAATCACATGATACTCGTCCGCAATCCCGTTGCCTCCGTGCATGTCTCTGGCGGCACGCGCGATCTCAAGCGCTTTGCCACAGCTATTGCGTTTGATCAGTGAGATTGCCGTCGGGTTAAGCCGGTTCTTGTCCATCAGACGACCTGCCTGCAGACAAGCGTGCAGACCGAGCGTAATTTCCGTCTGCATATCCGCCAGCTTTTTTTGTACCAGTTGCGTTGCTGCCAGCGGCCGGTCAAATTGCTTCCGCTCCAGAGTGTACTGGCGCGCTGCGTGCCAGCAAAACTCGGCAGCACCCAATGCACCCCAGGCGATCCCGTACCGGGCTTTGTTCAGACAGCCGAACGGACCTGCCAATCCGCGCGCATTGGGTAACAGGTTAGCCGCAGGCACAAACACCTCATCCATGACGATTTCACCGGTAACCGATGCCCGCAGTGAAAACTTGCCTTCAATTTTTGGAGCGCTCAGCCCCTGCATTTCTTTCTCAAGAATAAAGCCCCGGATCTCCTCATCATCGGTTTTTGCCCAGACGATAAACACGTCGGCTATCGGTGAGTTCGTGATCCACATTTTGGACCCGCTGAGCGAATACCCGTCTGACACACTACGCGCCCGCGTTTGCATTCCTGCCGGATCCGAGCCGGCATCCGGTTCCGTCAGGCCAAAACACCCCACCCATTCGCCGGTTGCCAGCCTGGGCAGATATTTCTCCCGTTGTTCGGCACTGCCGTACTCGTGGATCGGATGCATCACCAAAGAGGATTGCACGCTCATGGCGGACCGATACCCTGAATCCACGCGCTCTACTTCCCGGGCAATCAGGCCATAGCTGACGTAGTTGAGGCCAGCGCAGCCATAACCATCAATCGTTGCACCCAGCATCCCCAGTTCGCCCAGTTCAAACATAATGTCGCGATCAAACTCTTCATGACGATGAGCCTGCAGGACGCGTGGCAGCAGTTTACTTTGACAGTAATCCCGCGCGCTCTCAGCCACCAGAGCCTCGTCAGCATCCAGATTGTCCTGCAAACTGAGCGGATCCATCCAGTCAAAAGGTGGGGGTGAACTGCTGTTCATAGCTGTGCTCCTGCCAAACCCCGGGCAATATAGTCTGCCTCACCGCAACCTGCCCGGGCATTACGATGAAAATCAGCGCCATCCGCCCCCGCTCTCGTGTCCGGAGTGCGGGGCAACAGCAATGTCACCACGGGACAGCGATCATGTCGCTGCAAAGGTTCGCAATTTTAACAGTCCGCCCGCCAATACGGAACTACCGGCAAACCGGCTTGCCCTGATCGGGTCAGCACGTTTTGAGCCAGAGTCTGGTGCAATGCTTACTGAATCAGCGTAAGGAACTCATGCCGGGTCTTGTGACTTTCCCGCAGGGAGCCTAACAGGGCCGATGTACGCATCATCGAACGTTGTTTCTCGACGCCCCGCATCATCATGCACATGTGCTGGGCTTCAACGACAACGCCCACACCAGCTGCCTCGGTAACCGTCTGAACAGCGTTGGCAATCTGCAATGTCAGGCTTTCCTGAATCTGGAAGCGTCTGGCGTACATTTCCACGATCCGGGCAAATTTGGACAACCCCAGGACTTTGCCTTTGGGTACATAGCCGATATGGCACACACCATGAAATGGCAGCAGATGGTGTTCGCAGAGTGAGTAAAATTCAATGTTTCGCACCATCACCATCTCGTCGGTGTCAGAGGTGAAAACTGCATTGTTGACCAGGTCTTCTACATCCTCCCGGTACCCTTTCGTCAGGTATTCCATCGCCTTGGCGGCTCGCTTTGGAGTATTTTCCAACCCTTCCCGCGACGGGTCTTCACCGAGCGCCTGGATTATTTCCCGATAGTGCTCTGCAATTTTTGAACTCATAGATTAGTGATCTCTGTCAGCGTGAATTCCAGCGCGGCTGCTTACTGCCAGCCTGGCAAAAAGTCGTACACGTGCGGGGCCGAGTATAGCGGTTTTGCCACGCCTTGCGAAAACCAATTGCAGCAAAACGCTGATGGCGTGAAAATTTACTGTCCCGCACGCACATAGCTGCCCGGGTGCGCTACACTCACCCGGTTTTCACTATAAAAAAATGATTATGCAACTCGGTCTGACCTCAATTTTCAGATTTCTGGATGCGGCGCCGTCAGACACTCTGGTCCTGGCGACTATCATCAAGACCACTGGCGCCAGTTACCGTAAAGCGGGCGCCATGATGCTGATAGACGAGCAACTGCGGTCCTCGGGGCTGATCAGCGGCGGTTGTCTGGAAGATGACCTCAAAGCACATGCACGCAGCGTGTTCGAGACGGGTAACGCCAAAACCGTGCTCTATGATCTGAGCACCGGAGACGACGCGACACTATGGGGTTTGGGACTGGGTTGCGGCGGCGAAATCACTATTTTAATGGAACGCATCAGCCCGACGAATCACTATGGCGGACTTGCCGCCCTTCGCACTCACTGGCAAAACGGTGTCTCCTGCGGCCTGGTGAAAATTGTTGCCCACGCCGATGATGAGCAAGTCGGTCATTTTGCAGTTTGCCTTCCCGGTCAACGCGTCGCTTCGGAATTTGGCATGGGTCGATTCGAGATGTCTGACCGCGCCGTGACCGCGGCAACCTCCGTGGCGCAGATTCTGGCCACTCCTGTCAGTCCGGCCAATCGACTGCTGGTTTGCGGTGGCGGTCCGGACGCCATTCCACTTGTGCATTTCGCCAGCCAGCTATTCTGGTCAGTCACCGTGGCCGACCACCGTCCCGCCTACCTTACGGCTGAAAATTTCCCCGGGGCGGAGTCTTTGATGTGCAGCGAACCCGCCAGCACACCGCGATCCGTTTTTGAGCATTTGCATGGTGCAGTCATCATGACGCATAACGTTACCCGCGACGTTGAGTGGCTGAAAATTCTCGTCGAACTCGATTTGCCGTATCTGGGTATACTGGGTCCGGTCGCGCGTCGCGACGCGTTGCTCGAACTGTCCGGAATCGATCAGAAGACCCGGCTGTACGGTCCGGCCGGACTGGATCTTGGTGCCGTATTACCCGAGGAGATTGCGCTGTCCATCATGAGTGAAATTCACGCCGTCATCAATGGGCGCCCGGGCTCATCCCTGGCCCTGATGCGGAACAGCACCTGATCAGGCGGCAATGTAAAAATCCATTAATTGTGACCACAATAAAGTGCGCGCGTGCTATTATCGCCGGCTATTTTCACCTGGACAAACTCATGCGCCCCATCGCTATACCTGTATTCTTTTTGTTAACGACATCGCTGATTGCCTGCAATCCGGATGAAGACGTTTCCAGGCTTGACGCATCAGACATTGAAGCCGCAGGCTCTACCGCTGCTGAACTTGCAGCGACAACTGAGATTTCTGAACTCAGCAAGGTGCCGTCAGGCTCTTACACAATCGATAAAAAACACGCGTATATCAGTTTTTCCTATCTGCACAAAGGATTGTCCAGACCAGTGGTCGGGTTTCGCTCGTTCGATGTGGAGATGGAACTGGACACCCGAGCGCCACAAAACAGCATGATCAAAGTGGTTATCGATGCGGCAAGTATTGATTCACGGGTGTCAGAGTTTGACGAACATCTTCGGGATGACAAGCTGTTCGACGTTGCCAATTATCCAAACATTACCTTTACATCGACGAACATCCGGTTGACCGGGGTGAACGGCATGGAGGTGACCGGTGATCTTACGATGAAAGGCGTGACCCGGCCTGTCACCCTTGATACCAGCATCAACAAGGCGATGATTGATCCGCGTAAAAACCTGGCAATTATCGGGGTTTCAGCGACCACAACGATTAAACGTTCGGACTGGAATCTTGGCTATGCCGTGCCGGTCGTTGGCGATGCCGTGACCATAAATATTGAGTTGGAGATGCCCCAGGTTCCATCTGAGGACTAATCCGGCACCATGCCTTTTTCCAAGGCCGAGCATTGGACCGGCGACAGCTAACAGACTGCCACTGGTCCGGAGTCGGTAAATCCTCCGGACCCTGCATTCAGATAACCAGCAAATCCATAAAATCGATGACACTGGTTTCCTGCAGTTGCCCTGCGTTTTTGCACAGCGCATAGATAGACTCACTACGCGCTGCCGGAAATCGGGTGGCCAGATTACGACGGAACTTCTGCTCCAGTACCGGGATGCCTTCCGCGCGGCGGCGGCGATGTCCCAGCGGGTATTCAATGGCAATTTTTTCGGTGCTGCTGCCATCACTGAAAAACACCTGCATGGCGTTGGCAATGGAGCGTTTGTCCGGATCATGATAATCCTTACTGTACTGCCGGTTTTCCGAGATTTGCATCTTTGCACGCAACTCGTCGATCTGTGGTTGCGCCGCATGAAACTCGTCTTCGTAATGCTCTGCCACCAAATCGCCAAACAATAGCGGTACTGCCGCCATGTACTGTAGGCAGTGATCGCGATCGGCCGGATTGGCCAGCGGCCCTTCCTTCGAAATAATGCGAATTGCCGACTCGTGGGTTTCAATCACAATTTTTTCAATTTCCGCGATTCGGTCTTTAACCTGCGGATGAAGACGCACGGCTGCCTCACAGGCCGTTTGTGAATGAAATTCGGCAGGGAAGCTGATTTTGAACAATACGTTTTCCATGACGTAGGTTCCGTAGTCACGCTGAAATCGGAACACGCGATCTTGTTCCGGCTTGAGCGCCAGATCAGCATTGGTGTGGCTAAACGACACATCGTAAAACCCCCACTGTGGCGCCGTGAGCACTCCCGGTATACCCATTTCGCCGCGCAGGGACATGTCCGCCAGTCGCACCGCGCGCGATGTCGCGTCTCCGGCAGCCCATGACTTGCGCGAACCTGCATTGGGTGCATGACGGTAAGTGCGCAACGCGGAGCCATCTACCCAGGCTTGTGAAACGGCCGCCATGATCTGCTCGCGAGTGCCGCCCATCATTTGTGTCACCACCGCCGCAGACGCGACTCGCACAAGCAGAACATGACACAAACCAACCCGGTTAAAACTGTTTTCAAGTGCCAGAACTCCCTGAATCTCATGCGCCTTTACCATCGCCTCCAGCACATCCTTCATCGTCAGTGCGGCCTGTCCATTTGCTACACGGACTTTGGACAGATGATCAGCCACAGCCAGAATTCCGCCCAGATTATCTGACGGGTGACCCCACTCAGCTGCCAGCCAGGTGTCATTGAAATCGAGCCAGCGAATCATACAGCCGATATCCCATGCGGCTTTTACCGGATCGAGCTCGTACCGGGTGCCTGGCACACGTGCACCGTAGGGTACGACCGTACCTTGCACAAGAGGCCCCAGGTGCTTCGTGCATTCCGGAAAGCGCAAGGCCAAAAACCCACAGCCCAACGTATCCATGAGGCAATTGCGTGCCGTGTCCATGGCTTCATCAGAATCGATCGTGTAATTCAGCACATAGTCGGCAATGTTTTGGATGACCTCGTCATAATCGGGACGCTCGTTCATTTCTACGTTGGCACTCATACTTTTTCCTGTTGTTCTGTGGTGAGAAAGGGAGAGTTCAGGGACGTTGTTCCATCGGTGGCACACGGCGGGGCGCCGGACCAATATACTCAGCATTGGGACGGATAATCCGATTATCCGCGCGTTGTTCGAACACGTGAGCCGACCAGCCCGTCGTGCGCGACATCACAAAAATCGGCGTGAACAACTTGGTCGGTATTCCCATAAAATGATAGGCCGATGCGTGGAAAAAATCTGCATTACAAAACAGCTTCTTCTCCCTCCACATTACTTCCTCGCAGCGGACCGACACCGGATACAGCACCGTGTCGTTAACTTCAGCCGCCAGTTTCTCCGACCATTTTTTTATGATCGCATTACGTGGATCCGACTCGGTATACACGGCATGCCCAAACCCCATAATCTTTTCCTTGCGTTTCAGCATCCCCATCACGGCCTGCTCGGCCTCATCCGCCGAAGACCACTGCTTTATCATATCCATGGCCGCCTCGTTGGCACCACCATGCAGCGGCCCGCGCAAGGAACCGATGGCAGCCGTAATACAGCTGTGTATGTCTGATAATGTCGATGCGCAGACTCGCGCAGTAAAGGTTGACGCATTGAATTCATGCTCGGCATATAACACGAGTGAGACCTGCATTACCTGTCGGTGTAACGCGCTGGGCGCCCGGTCATGCAATAAATGCAGGAAATGCCCCGCAATCGAATCTTCCCCGCTATCCATATCAACGCGCACGCCATCATGACTGTATCGGTACCAATAGCAAATCATCCCGGGCAGCGTCGCAATCAGGCGATCCGCCTGGTCTTTTTGCTGCTCGAAGCTGGTTTCGGTTTCCAGATTGCCGAGCATGGATACGCCGGTACGCAGAACGTCCATCGGGTGCGCTTCTTTGGGAATCAGTTCCAGTGCTTTTTTCAGCGCCGGCGGCAACGAACGCAATTCAACGAGTCGTGCACGATAGTCAGCCAATTGCCGTGCATTGGGTAATTCGCCGTTAAACAACAGATAGGCTATTTCTTCAAACTCACAGTTTTCAGCAAGGTCATCAACTTCGTAACCGTAATACGTCAGGCCTGAGTGACCCATTGCAACTGTACAAATTGCGCTTTTTCCTGCGATCTGCCCACGCAGACCAGCGCCGCCGGGGGTTTTCTCTGCCACGTCAAATACTCCTGATTAATTATTTATCGCCAAACAAGGCGTCCAGTTTCTGCTCAAACTCGTGATAGCCCAGATAGTCATAAAGTTCTTCCCTGGTCTGCATGATATCGATGACACTGCGTTGATGGCCTTCAGTCAAAAGTGCGGCATACACCAGTTCCGCCCCTCGATTCATGGCGCGATACGCACCGCAACAATACAGCACAATGTCGACACCGACTGCACCCAGTTCGGGAGTGCTGAACAAGGGGGTTTTTCCAAACTCGGTGATGTTGGCCAGGATGGGCACGTCTACCGATTCACGAAACGATCGATACTGATCAAGTTCATATATTGCTTCGGGAAACAGCATGTCGGCACCGGCCTCAATGTAAGCGCCGGCCCGATCGAGGGCGGCCTGCATTCCTTCGCTTGCTAACGCATCAGTCCGCGCCATGATCACGAAACTCTCGTCGTTGCGGCTGTCAACAGCGGCCTTGATGCGGTCGACCATCTCCCCCGTAGACACGATCTCTTTGCCGGGGCGATGACCGCAGCGTTTTTGCGCCACCTGGTCTTCGATATGCATGCCGGCGGCGCCGGCTTTGGTCATCGAACGCACAGTACGGGCGATGTTGAACGCACCGCCAAAACCAGTATCCGCATCTACCAGCAAAGGCAGCTCGCAGATATCCGTGATGCGGCGGATATCGGTCAGCACGTCGTCGAGGTTACTGATCCCAAGGTCAGGCAACCCCAGCGAGTTGGCAGCAACGCCACCCCCCGACAAATACAAGGCCTTGTGACCAATGCGCTCGGCCATGCGCGCAGTAAAGGCGGTGATGGTTCCCACCACCTGCAACGGTTTGTGATCGGCAACCGCCGCGCGCAATCTCTGTCCAGCTCGGTCATTAGCCACGCTGTGCTCCTTTATCAATGGGTGCAGCGACGGTGCCACTGTCAGCACTCTGGGCGCTTTGCTCAACGCGCTGCTCAATATTCAAACGCGCGGCACGGATATGGCGACGCATGAGAATTTCTGCAAGTTCACCATCACGTTCTGCAATGGCAGACAGTATGCGCTGGTGCTCAATCAGCGCCCTGTGGGGACGACCTTTGTGCGCGCTGAACTTGTTGCGATACATGCGCATCAACTGGTA